>JAMOPK010000270.1 GCA_027064565.1 Caldifarciminota bacterium
ACATCTTTGTTTAATCCGAACGGGGCTTATCAGGGCAGTGCTGTCATCACGCCCACGATGAAGGCGTCGGTGTAGCCTTTCTTCTTAAAGAAATCCCTAACCTCTTCCGCTTCCGCTCTCGTAGCAAAATTACCCACTTGAACCTTATACAGGTTATCCTCAGGCTGGATGATGAACTCGTAGCTTGGGAACTTCTTTTTAAGCTGCAGGAGAACGTCGTTTGCCCGGCGATAGGACGTAAAGGCGAAAAGCTGGACGCGATAAACGAAAGTCTGCTGTCCGATGGACGGCGTTGGGGACGGAGTCGGTTTCGCAGGTTTGCTCGGTTTTGGGGATGGAGCCGGTGGCGCTGGTTTCTGAGTTTCGGGCTTGGTCGGTGTGGGCGCAGGAGCGGGCGGCGCTGGTTTGGTAGTTGTCTCGCCTATTAGAGGTTGAGGTGTGGTGATAGTGCTTTCAGCTTCCGATGGAGCAGCAGGTGACGGCTCAACAGGCGGTGCAGGTGGTTTTTGCTCGGTGATCTGACTTGGCTGCGGAATACGTAAAACCGGCGCCTCGCCGGTACCCGACGATTGAGCCGGTTTCTTGGGGACACAACTTGCAAGAACAAACGCCCCCATCACAAGCCCCAGTATAAATTTTTTCATAAAAATTCACCCCTCTGTTTTCCAGCCATATTTCTTGACAAACTTCTCTATGCGGCCGCCAGTATCCATAGTGGCCATCCTTTTCAGTTCCCCTGTGTAAAATGGATGGCACTTCGAGCAGACCTCTACCCTGATCTCCTTTTTGGTAGAACCTGTGACAATTACGTTTCCACAGGCGCAGCGGATAACGGCATCCTCGTAATAAGTCGGATGTATCCCCTTTTTCATTCCTGTTCACCTCCTCATTAGCGGGCGTTAATTATAGACACATCGCAATTTCCCGTCAAACTGACGGGGGCAAGTAGCCTTCAGGAACTGGCAAAACTTAGCATCAACTCTTAAAATTTCGACCCTTTACAGGAACACAGATTATGAAAAAATCTGCCAGATATCTAATCCTTGCTTGCTTTTCAAGCCTCTTTGTATGGGGGCTTTACAGAATAATCATTTTCGCAGCTGGTAATGCCGTTCTTCCAAATGAGATAGTCAGAATTTTCCTTTTTTCTGCCTTCGTTTTGCTATATCCAGTTTTTAAAAAATATCAACCAACGTTCCCTCACATCGCGGCCATCTGGTTTTTGATGTCATTGATTTTGTGTTGGCTGAAAAATGAGCAATATCTCCGATTCGTGAGCACAGGATTTGATCTCGGCATAAGGGCTAACATCCTTTACAACATAATCAAGCACGGGAGGGTATGGGACAGTCTGAATCAGGCTCATGGGTTCTCCGGGCATTTTTGGCCAGCAGCGTTCCCTCTGGCTTTGCTCCTAAAAATATGGTTTGATCCGAGAGTTCTTTTGTTTTCTCAAGCGGTATGGCTGGCATCCGCCGTATTCCCTCTGTTCCTGATAATGAAAAACGATGAAACTCCATCGGATTTTATGTGGCTCTTTCTTGTCATGTTTCTGCTGAACCATTATTTTCACAACATAAATTCATTCGATTTTCATCCCGAATCACTGGGGACAGCGCTTGTGCTGTGGTTTTTATATTTCACGGAGAGGGGGTCTTTTGTAATAGCATTGATACTGATGGCTGCTGCGTTCACACTGAAAGAGGATATACCGATAGCCTTTGGTTCCCTCGCCCTTTACGGCTTTTTTTACGATAAAAAATTGCGGAAATTCTGGATGACTGTGGGGGGATTGTCCCTGATTTACTTCATTCTCGCACTGGTAGTTATATCCAACTACGGCTCGATCGGGGAATCGATTTCCACACACTATGCATTTGAGCCTCTTCCTTTCAAAAGGCTGGAATATGCTCTTAAGTTTTTCGCTTCCATGGGATTTTTGCCGCTTTTGTCTCCATCCAGAACGCTCATGTTCATCCTTCCATTTTTCGAACATATACTTTCAAGCTGGAAACCGCATTTTCATCTCAGCGGTCAATATACGGCCATGTTATTACCAATTTCGTTCTACGTCGGGATTAGAAACTCAAAGCTCTTATCAAAAGGGCATGCTGAGGCCCTCATTGTTGCAGGGATTTTGATCTCAATACTACAATTCAACGTTAAGAAATACTTGCCGGATAAGGCGCAATTGCCATTGGTCAGATATGAAAAGATAGACTCTTTGCTCTCCACGCTGCCCGATTCCATGCCTGTAGCGGGTGGCAACCATATCACGCCGCACATCGCTCTGAGGGATAGCACATATCAGTTACCGCTGGTGCTGAATGCAAAGCTCATTGTGGTAGATACCACATGGCACGATTTTTACCCGTTAGATGAAAAGAGATATAGAAGCATGGTCGATTCTCTGTTAAAGAATGGATTTGAGAATATCTCCAACGATCTTGGGCTTATGATGCTAAAAAGGCGATGATTGAACTTCTGATACTGCAATACCATAAAGTGACCGACCGCTTCGAGATGGGCGGCACCAGAGTCACCACAAGCCAGTTCCGCCGCCATGTAGGAGAAGTCAGTCGGTGGGGCTACCGGCAGCTGGAACTCGATTCCCTCACTGGTGGTCTTCCTAAGGGCCGTTATGTCCTCTTCACATTCGATGACGGATTTGAATGCGTTTACTTTAACGCTTTTCCTGTGTTACAAAAATACGGTTACAAGGGGCTTGTCTTCCCTGTGGCGGGTTTTATCGGAAAGGAAAACGAATGGGATGCATCCTTCGGGATCAGGTTTAGGCAGATGGATGCCTGTCAGCTCAGAGAACTGGCAAAGCACGGGTGGTGGATAGGCTCACATACGCTGACCCATCCTGACTTGAGGAAATTGGATGACAGAACGCTCAAAAAGGAACTTATTTCGTCGAAAAAGTTGCTGGAAGACATAATCGGCGCTCCAGTGATTTCCATATCTTACCCTTTTGGCCTCTATGACCATAGGGTCCTGAATTTTGTCAAAGATGCCGGTTACCGATTGGGATTCACTTCCCGAAGGAATCTTGTCCCCAACTGGAGCAGGCCACTTGAGATAGAAAGGCAGGGAGTATATCTGATCGACATGTCACTATCCCCTAAAATGGACCGAACTTCTCCAATTTTTATCATGGAATCGCTCAAGCAGATCACCATAAATCAGTTCGCACGGCTTAGCTCTCTTGCAAAACACGATTTGCCAATCTTGAGATGGATATCTGGTATGAGGAAGTAAAGCTCACACAATCAACCTATGAACCGCGACTTTGCGGTAAAAACTGATAGGTATTTTACGGATTCTTATTGTATCCCCGTTTTCGGTGGTAAATTTTTAACACATCACCGTCAAATTCCTCCACGTGGGAGAGCCTCATTTCGTTCACAGCATTCTCGATGCCAAGTTGGAGACCGCCAAAAGCCGGTATCCCTTGCCCTATAATCTTGGGAGAGGTAAAGATGTAAAGTTTATCGACAAGATTTTCAGCGATGAGCCGACCGGCGACAGCGGAACCGCCCTCGAACAGCATGGACTGAATCTTCTCAGAGGCAGCATGTTCGATTAAAGCATGGAGGTCAACCCGGCCGTCAGAGGCTTCCCTGAGGGGCCACACCTCAACGCCCCTGACAGCAAGTTCATCGACCTTGGATTTTTTCTCAAAAGCGGCCTTTTCGGTCGTCGCGACCACCGTTCGGAAATCCTGAGCCGTCATAACCAGATTGGAATCAAGCGGTATCCTCAGCTTTGAATCGAGCACGATCCTGACAGGAGGGATCGGAGGGTAGAAATCCCTTGCCGTGAGCATGGGATCATCAGCCATGACCGTGCCCACACCGACAACTATTGCATCGTATTCGCCTCTGAGTTTGTGGACATATCTGCGGGACAGTGAGTTAGTTATCCACATGGAGTGGCCCTTCGAGTCAGCTATGAAGCCGTCGAGGGTCATTGCGAGTTTGAGGGCTACGAACGGGCGACCGGTCTCCATGAATTTGAAGAAGACCTCATTCAGTTCCCGGGCCTCCTCCTCAAGCACCCCAACGGTGACGTCGAGTCCGGCTGCACGCAGTTTCTCAACCCCCCTGCCGTGCACCACCGGGTTGGGATCGAGTGTAGCGATGACTGCGCGCTTAAGTCCTGCTTCGATTATGGCATCAGCACAGGGAGGCGTTCGGCCGTAGTGAGTGCACGGTTCAAGTGTGACGTAAATCGTTCCGCCCCGAGCGTGTTCGCCTGCATCCGCGAGTGCAACCCTTTCGGCGTGCGGCAAGCCCGCCATTTTATGATAGCCAACGCCCACAATTCGTCCGTTTTTGACTATCACCGAGCCGACCATGGGATTGGGGCGTGTGAATCCTCTGCCAAGCTCGGCAAGCTGGAGGGCCAACCTCATGAAATCCTCATCCAAAAATTTATGGACACATTTAAGGTCTGTGTATCGCATGGGGTGAATTATAAAGAGGGACTCGCACGGAGCATATAACTGAACAATGGGCGTTTCCTTCCGCATCTCACACTCCCATGATGAGATTGAACTGGGATGTCGAGAAAGAACTCGGGTTGGGAGATATTACCCTTTTTCTGCTCTGTCCGCATTCTAAAATTTTGTGGGCTTTCAACGACCTTACCCCTATCAGTTTTCCGTAAGTTTGTAGTGCGATGCTTTATAATTTTGCCATCCTTCAGGAGGATTATCGATGAGAGCCATAATAGTCCACGGTGGTGTCAGTGAGCTGAAGAAGGAGAAGGTAGAACGTGCTGTTAACGGCGTTAAACGTGCGGTTGAGGCCGGATATGCTGTCCTGAAATCCGGTGGCGATGCGCTCGATGCCTGTGAAAAGGCCGTCAATGTCCTCGAAGACGACCCGGTTTTCAATGCCGGGACAGGTTCGGCGCTAACCCTCGACGGTCAGTGTGCGATGGATGCCTCCATCATGCGCGGCTCCACCCTTCAGGTCGGTGCGGTGGCCGATGTCAGAAACGTAAAGAATCCCATCAGCCTTGCCCGCAAGGTGATGGAGGAGACGGACCACGTGTTGCTCGTCGGCGAGGGTGCCGAGAAGTTCGCAAGGATCATGGGATTCCCGGAATACGATCCGATAACCGAGGAGCGCCGAATGGAGTGGAAAAAGCTGATGGACAGGGTGATGAACGGTCGTTCCCTGAAACACTGGAAAAAGCTGTCCGAACTCATCAAAAAGCATCCTGAGATTCTTCATGGGACGGTCGGCTGCGTGGCGCTTGACGAGCGCGGCGAGATAGCCGCCGGCACATCCACAGGCGGCGTTTTCCTGAAACTGTTTGGCCGTGTCGGCGATACCCCTATCCCCGGCGCCGGGACCTATGCCACGATTTACGGAGGCGCTTCTGCAACGGGCATCGGGGAAGCAATGATGCGAACCTTGCTGGCCAAAACCGTCGTGGACTTCATGAAAATCGGGCTTTCCGCTCCGAAAGCTGCGGAGGCCGGTATAGACCTCATCAACAACACCGTGAACATGATGGCCGGAATCATAACAATTGACAGGCACGGCAACATAGGATTTGCCCACAACTCCCGAGACATGATAGTGGGTTTCATCAACGAAAACATGGATTCCATCGAGATTTCTGGCATTCCTGAAGATTGGAGGAAGGATGATTGACAGCTTTTACATCGATGAAATTATAAAAGAGGCGGTTACCCGCGTCTTTGACATAGTGGAATGGGGCAAGGTGGACGCCGATGGTCCATGGGTTTTCGTTGGAAAATTTCAGGGCAATCCCGAAGATGGTATCGAACTTCTCAATGAGATATTCAGGCCCCTGAAATTGATGGTGGCCGTCCGTAGGACGAAGGATGGGCTTTACAAGATCATCATATCCAAAGCCCCACCGGTGCCCCGCCAGAATATCTGGGTCAACGTCCTGCTTTTCTTCCTCACGCTGCTTTCTACGTTCTTTGTGGGGTCATTCATGGTGCTTACCCACACCCCGCATAACCTTGGCCAATTTCTGCTGGGATACAAATTCGCCGTTCCGCTGCTTCTGATATTGGGCATCCATGAGCTTGGACACTATTACCTTGCGAGGAAGCACGGGGTTTATTCCACCCTGCCTTATTTCATCCCGTTCCCGCTCAACATGGTGGGCACACTCGGCGCTTTCATAAAACTCCAGTCTCCTATTCCCTCGCGTAAGGCGCTGCTTGACATCGGGATCGCCGGCCCGATTGCCGGGCTGATCGTCGCAATTCCCGTCACCATAATCGGCCTCATGCACTCGATCGTGGTTCCACTGAGCAGCCTGACGGGCAATGCTTCGCCCATCGAGTTCGGAGAGCCGTTGCTTTTCCTTGGTCTGAGATACATCATCCTTGGTGCCGAGAGTTTCAAAGACAGCGCTGTGCTTCTGACGCCAACTGCATTTGCGGGCTGGGTCGGGTTTTTCGTCACGTCGCTGAACTTGCTGCCAGTTGGCCAGCTTGACGGCGGGCACATCCTTTATGCCGTCTTCGGGAAAAAGCACCTCACGATATCCCGCATAGTGGTTCTGATCCTGATAATCCTCGGCGTAAAATGGGTAGGCTGGCTGATCTGGGCGATCCTGCTGATCGTGCTCGGCATCTCCCATCCTGAACCTCTGGACGAGGTTACGCCTCTTGATGGCAAAAGAAAGGCCCTTGCAGCGCTTGCACTTGTAATGCTTATCCTGACCTTCGTGCCCGTGCCGATAAAGGTCGTCCAATAATGCCCCACTTTCAGGTGGGCGATTTCTGGAGGGAGTCATGAGCGATAAACGTTCAGAACTTAATGAACTTTCCGCAAAACTGCACCGTTTTTATCGAGGCAAGATTCAGGTGGCGCCGAAGGTGCCTGTCAAAGACAGAACGGATTTCTCGGTGTGGTATACCCCCGGCGTTGCTGAGCCGTGCAGGCACATTGAGCGCGAGCCTGACCTGTCGTTCGAGCTTACCAATCGGGGCAACACCATAGCGGTCGTATCCGACGGCACCCGTGTGCTGGGATTGGGTGACATCGGGCCGTTAGCCGCCATGCCGGTCATGGAGGGCAAGGCCCTGTTGTTCAAAGCGCTTGGCGGCGTCGATGCCGTTCCGATCTGCCTCAACGAGACCGATCCCGATAGGTTCATCGAGATCGTGAAAGCGCTCCAGCCGTCTTTCGGCGGGATAAACCTTGAGGATATCGCTCAGCCCAAATGTTTTTACATCCTGGAACGCCTCAGAAAGGAGATGGACATCCCGGTCTGGCACGATGACCAGCAGGGCACGGCGGCGGTCACGGTGGCGGGATTGATAAACGCCTCAAGGGTCGTCGGGAAGCCGCTGGAGGATATGAGGATCACCATGCTTGGCGCCGGAGCCGCATCGACCGCAACGCTCAGGATACTGCTCCTCGCCGGCGTTAAGCCCGAAAACGTGGTCATCGTCGATTACTACGGGATTATCCCGAAGGACGTCGATGAACTGCGTGAGAGATACCCTTACCGCCATGAGCTTTTCGCCATGACAAACGGTCGGGGAATCAGCGGAGGGATGGAGGAGGCGCTTCGTGGAGCGGATGCTGTCATCGCTTACACGGCTCAGCCCGGCCTGCTGAAACCCGAACACATCAAACTCATGGCTGACGATCCGATAGTTTTTGCCGGTTCAAACCCGGTGCCCGAAATCTGGCCCGAGGACGCAACGGCCGCCGGGGCAAGGATTGTGGCAACCGGCCGCTCGGACTTCCCGAACCAGATCAACAACTCGCTCGGATTCCCCGGAATCTTCAGAGGCACGCTCGACGTCAGGGCCAGAACGATAACCGATGAGATGTGCCTTGAGGCGGCCAGAGCGCTGGCAGATTTTGCCGCTTCCCGCGGGCTGGACGAGGAGCACATCGTCCCCACAATGGATCAGCCTGAGGTCTTTATCGAGGAGGCTGTCAGGGTCGGATTGAAGGCCATCGAACAGGGGATCGCACGTCGGGAACTCAGCGAGGCCGAACTCAGAACGATGGCGGAATCCCACATCCGCGCCGCAAAGAAGCTATCCGAAACCCTGCTGGAGAACGGCCTGATAACCGATTGGAGGGACATGGAGCAATGAGGAAGTTGCTCTTCCTGCCCCTGCTCCTTCTCGCTGAATGTGGATACAAAGCGCCGCCGCCCGGAAAACTTGAGTTTCAGGGGCCCGGCGTGAAAATCCTTTCCCCTCAGCCGTCGGACACAGTCAGGGATACCGCATGTGTCGTTTTCAGGGCCAGCGACCCGTCGAAGGTCGGCAAAACCGTCCTCTATGTCGAGGGGAGCAGGGTGGCCGAACTGGAAATATCCCGTCCCGATACGGCCGTCATCGGAACCCTCTGTTTCGATTCAAAGGCATATTACGACGGCCAGCTTAGGATTTTCGTCTCTGCTTACGATTTATGGGACAATCAGGCCAATTCGGATACGATAATCGTTTATGCGTCCAACGGTCGTAAGGCGGAGGGCGAGGTGATCGACACCCTGACTCCTCAGGGGCCTGCTCCGGCTCCCCGGCGCAGGTGAATTCGGGAAAATAGAACGCCCCAAGCTTTAAAATTCTGGACTGCCGAAATCCCTGCCGGGACTCGGCCCTTTGAAACATCGTTAATTCCAAATAGGAGGGTGATTTATGGATTACTTCCTCACAGAAGAGCAGCAGGAACTCAAAAAACTTGTCCGCAGGTTTGCGGAGGAGAGGGTCAGGCCAAGATGGAAGGAACTTGACGAGGCTCACGAATTCCCGCGTGACCTGATCGAGGAGATGGCCCGGATGGACCTCTTCAGGATCTTCGTTCCGGAGGAGTATGACGGGTTTGGTTCATCTGTGATGAACATCGTCGTCGTAGTTGAGGAACTTGCGCGGGTTGAGCCGGGCCTTGCGGTCTCTTTTGCCGCGGTCGGGCTCGGGACTATCCCGATCGTGCTTTACGGGAGCGAGGAGTTGAAACAGCGTTATCTGCCCAGGATAGCCAACGGCGAGCTCATTGCCGCTTTCGCGCTCACCGAGCCAAATGCCGGTTCCGACGCCGGCAACGTTCAGACAAAGGCCATTCGCGACGGTGACCACTACGTCCTCAACGGGACAAAGATATTCATCACCAACGGCGGTGAGGCGGACATCTACACGGTCATCGCATCCACCAGACCGGACAGGGGGATGCGCGGGCTTTCCGCGATCGTCGTCGAAAAGGGCACTCCGGGCTTCAAATTCGGCAAGAAGGAAGACACCATGGGCATCCGCGCATCGGTTCAGCGTGAATTGATTTTCGAGGATGCCCGTGTCCCGGTGGAAAACCTCATCGGCAAGGAAGGACTCGGATTCAAGATCGCAATGGACACCCTCGACCATTCAAGGCCCGGCGTTGCGGCTCAGGCGGTCGGAATAGCTCAGGGCGCAATGGAGGAGGCGGTCAAATACGCACATCAGCGCGTTCAGTTCGGCGAGCCTATCATAAACTTTCAGGCCATTCAGATGATGGTCGCTGACATGGCGACCCAGATCGAGGCGGCGAGGTCGCTGGTCTATTCGGTGGCCAGATACATCGATTCCGGGGCAAAAAGGTATTCCGAATACTCGGCGATGGCCAAACTTTTCGCTTCGGACGTGGCCATGAAGGTCACCACGGACGCCGTTCAGGTCATGGGTGGCTACGGCTACATGAAAGAATACCCTGTCGAGAAATTCATGCGCGACGCCAAGATCACCCAGATTTACGAGGGCACCAACCAGATTCAGAGGCTGGTCATCGCCAGGGAGATAGCCAAAAAGTATCGTTGAGGCAAGACATGGCATACCTTCTGACGGTTTCCGGGCTGAGGGGGATTGTGGGGCGAGACCTGACGCCGGATGTGGTTCTGGAATACTCGGCGGCGCTCGCCACGCTCTTCGGCCCGGATAAAACTTACATCGTCGGGCGGGACACAAGGCCACACGGCCCGACATTCAGGGACGCCGCCATTGCAGGCATATCAGCAGTGGGGGGAGACGTCATCGACGTGGGGATCGTGCCCACCCCCACGCTCCTTTTCAACGTGAGAAACTGGATAGAGGACACCGGGGGCGGCATCGTCATTACCGCAAGCCACAATCCGATCGAATGGAACGCCCTGAAGTTTGTCAGGCCCGATGGACTGTTCCTGTTCCAGAAGGACGTGGAAAAACTGATCGAAATCTACGAGCGGAAGTCGTGGGAATGGAAAGAATGGAATGGTGTCGGCCGTATCGAGGAATACGCCGGTGCGATCGACAACCACATAAACGCTGTTGTGACATCCGATTATCTGGACCTCGACTCCATCATGGATGCCGGGCTGAAGGTGGCAATCGATGCCGTCAACGGCGCCAACTGGTTCGCCCTCCCG
>JAMOPK010000271.1 GCA_027064565.1 Caldifarciminota bacterium
GTCGGACGGTCGTGGCTGTGAAAGTCCCGCGGAATCAAGCGTTATCGGGAAACCATCGAAGGTCTGATAGGCCGAATTCTGGTTGAAATCCATCCGTTTTATTGCCCCGTCGGCTGAGATCTGACCCCATATGATGTTGAAAGGCTGACTGAAATGCACCGGCTCGGATACAGAGGCGTCGGTGAATACCGCTTCACCCGTCCGCACACTCATATAACCGGTTTTACAATCCATCGTCACGCCCCAGTAGTCGAGGGTTTCAGGTTGGGGGAAGTTGATTTTTCCTCCGACAAGTTGAGCCACGGAAGTGAGGTTCATCCTCCTGAATTCGAACTTTATTCCGGTGGGTTGGGGCAACTCCCTGACGATTCCATCCAATCGGGAATCGAAAACAGAATTGCCGACGAATTCCATGTAGAACTCCATGCTGTCCTTTGGTTCGTGGAATAGTCTCACTTTGAAGGTGGAATCCGAGAGATAGCCCTGTCTCCCGGGACGCCCAAACGCACCCTTAAAGTATTCACCTGTTCTCTCCCCAAGCCAGATGCGTCCGGAAACGCCCTGTTCATCGAGCACCAGCCAGCCGACCAGCGTCTTGCCGTGAATCTTCAGCCTCGGAGAATGAACATCAGGAGATCTCACTATCAAAGTATCGGCTTCGCCCACCCTCAAAAGCATTCCAACGAGCGTGTCCGTGTAGTAAGAGACCGTGAATGTATCGCCGGAAACCACGGGATAGTATTTTCGTGGTTCGGATGTGAACCTGAAATGCAAATATCCTGGATGGATGAGTTCGTATTCTCCCCACAGGAAAGCTTTGGCCTTTGACTGTCCGGTGCCGTAAAAAGCCATTGTCGAATCGACTGTCAGGGAATCGAAATCGACATCTATGGGAGCATTGCCCCATGTAACCAGACCATGCTTGCCCTGAGGCAATCGCACCTGACCTTTGAGGTATCCGTCTTTCACACGACAATGTTTTATGTCGATCCGGGCGTCCACCAGCTCAAACTGGTATCCGTAAGGGGCGACTGTGGTGAAATGCCAATAGTTTTCAAGGGGACTGAGCCTCACGGTGAGGCCTGAATCTGTCAGGACCGCCCTTCCAAAGGAATATTTGCCGTAGAGGTAGCCGATATTGGAATATGCCATGTCATCGCGAGGAATAGTGTATCCGCTATCGAACACCACTCCCCGCCATATTACCAGCTCTGGGAGAGTGATCAGTCCGGGAATTAAAATGGGATTTTGTAATGCCGGAGGGGGCTGAAGTCCCGGAATGGTGCCACCCGGTTGAGGCCCGACAATTACCCCCGGCCGTATCGGTTGCAATCCTCCACTTGAACCACCTGAACCGCTTGAACTCCCGCCCGTAGTGTCGCCGCCCGTGCTGCCTCCAAGCACCCTTGCCGCCATGTCGATGGTCACGTTGCCGATGAGTTTGAAATAGATATCAAGGTCGGCCATCCGGAACGGTTTTAGGTTTGTGCTGCTGATTGTTTTGACGAATGCACCGTCGGTATCGATCGTGGTTTCAAATGGCCCCAACTGCCATGGTTCGGCACTTCCTGTGTCGAAAAGACACGGATGGGTCATGAAAAGGTTGGCTACGGCGGAATCTGGGGAGATGGTGACATCAGTGATGTGGTAGGTGAAACCGGCGACCTCGAGGATGAGAGGTCTTGTAAATGTTGAGACAACTGTGCCTCTCGTTATCACGACGGTGTCAGCTATGCGTGTGCCCCCGACGAGGCCATTGAATTCGACAGGGAACCACACCCTGTTACCCGTCCCTTCGTTGTAGAAGAATGCTCTACCGGTGCCGCTTAACGAACTCAACCTTGAACCGGCATCGTAGGAGTTGACGGTTACTATGAAATTTCCGACCTTAAGGACTCGCGGTAGCCTGATCCTAGGTGCGCCTCGTCCTACGACGAATCCCCA
>JAMOPK010000272.1 GCA_027064565.1 Caldifarciminota bacterium
AAGCGGCTGCCCCATCGACCGCCCAACCTACGATTTTGTTACCCACACCAGAAGCAACAAGACGGTTCGCGTGGAGCCGAGGGATGTGATAATCGTCGAAGGAATCCTCGTGCTTCACTATCCCGAACTCAGGGAGCTGATGGACATCAAGATTTACGTTGATACGCCCGATGACATCAGGTTTATCCGCAGGCTCCAGCGGGATACGAGGGAGCGTGGTCGCACGATCGAATCCGTTATCGAACAGTATCTGTCAACGGTCAGGCCCATGCACATGGAGTTTGTTGAGCCGAGCAAACAGTTCGCTGACGTGATAATCCCTGAAGGTGGCTACAACCAGATAGCCATCGAGATGGTGGTCTCGACCATTTTGAGGCGGCTAGAAACCTGATGCGCTACCGTTCGGTCTTTGCGTTTTCCTTTGCCACACTGCTGAGCAGGATATTCGGTTTTGTTCGGGAAGGGGTAGTCGCCTATCTGCTGGGCGCTTCGGGGGTTGCCGATGCCTTCTACGCCGCCCTCAGGGTGCCTGCCCTCCTGAGAGACCTGCTCGCCGAAAATGCCATCCAGAATGCGTTTATCCCATCGTTTATCGAGGCGAGGGAGAAAAACAACCGCCCGGACGTATTTCTCGGCACGGCATTGCTCCTGTGGCTCTCTGTTGCCTTCGTGTTCTCGCTCATCGGCGTAGTTGCGGCTCCGATCATCGTCAAAATCATGGCTTACGGATTTACCGGACACCCTGAAAAATACAGGCTTGCCGTCCAGCTCGTGAGGGTGACCTCGTTCTACCTCTTTCTGGTCACATCTGCCGCTTTCGCCAGCGGACTCCTGAATTCCGTCAAAAGCTTTTTCATCCCTGCTGTTTCGCCCGTGCTTTTTAACCTCGGGATCATAACTGCAGGTCTGATCTCTACAAAGCTTACCCATAGCCCGCCTAAATACGCACTTGCCATGTCGATCGGCGTCATAATCGGTGGGCTCCTGCAGGTGGTTTTTTTGTGGCCGTTTGTCAGAAAACACGATTTTAAGTTCAGTTTCAGGATCGATTTTCATCATGAACAGCTCAAAAAACTGAGCAAACTGCTCGTCCCTGTCGCCTTAAGCACAGGGTTTTCGAGGTTGACGCTGTTCGTTAACACTTTTGTGGCAAGCTTCCTTGGAAATGGAGCAATAGCGCTTCTCAACTACGCTTTCAGGATCATGAACCTGCCGCTTGGGCTTTTTGGGGTGGCTATTTCCACGGTCGCACTCCCGGAGCTGGCTGAACGTGCTGCCCGTGAGGAGGACCCTTCGGATGTTATCGCAAGGAGTTTTGAACTTGTCCTGATGCTGGCATTGCCTTCCACACTCATTTTGATCCTCGATGCGGATTCGATCATAGCCTTTCTGTTTGAGAGGGGGTCTTTCACCCGTGCCAACACGTATATGTCCGCTGTGCCGCTTGTGCTTTACGCTCTCTCGGTTGTGCCGGCCTCCATGTCAAAGGTTCTGTTGGGTCTCTATTTTTCCTACGGGATGGTGAAGAGGCCTAATGTGGCGTTTGCAGCAAGTGCACTCACGAACGTCCTCATCGCTGCGACGATTTCCTTCAAAATTGGCTATCCCGGATTGGCGCTTGCCACCGGACTGAGTGCATGGGTTCAGTTTTTCATCCTGAGAGCCGGCAGTTCGAGGCTTTTTGGCTTCAAGAAGGAACACCTTGCATCACTGGCAAGGCTCCTGCTCGTCAATCTGGTAGCCTCATTGGCAGCTCTTTATTCGATCGCACATCCGCATCTGGGGCTGAAATTGAGGTGGTTACAGGACATCGCTGCCTTCGGCGTTGCCTACGCGGTGATGTTTGTGCTGGTCGTGCCTGAGTGGAAATCCATTTTGAGGGTCAGAAAATAAAAAATGGGCCGTGCAGGATTCGAACCTGCGACCCCCTGATTAAAAATCAGG
>JAMOPK010000273.1 GCA_027064565.1 Caldifarciminota bacterium
TTGCAGACCACCTGATCGTGGGTGAATTGTCCCTCGATGGAAGCCTTCGCGGCGTCAAAGGCATTCTGCCGATGGCGCTTGCGGCGCGCAGGTTCGGTTACAGGGGCATCATTTTGCCGTTCGAAAACGGGCCGGAGGCCGCCATAGTCGATGGCATCGACGTCTATCCCATGGACAACCTGTTGCAGGCCGTCAACTTCCTGAACGGAAACGAGACAGTTGCTCCCCTGAAAATCGACCGGGATCGGATATTCGAGCGCGCCTCATCCTACATGGTTGATTTTTCCGAGGTGAAAGGGCAGGAACACGCCAAGAGGGCGCTGGAGGTGGCGGCAGCCGGCGGTCACAACGTGCTCATGATAGGCCCGCCCGGCTCAGGAAAGACCATGCTTGCCCGCCGAATTCCGACGATTCTGCCTAAAATGACGCTGGATGAAGCGCTTGAGACCACAAAAATCCACTCGGTGGCGGGACTTGTGCCTCGCGGCATCGGGCTTGTGGCCACCCGACCGTTCCGTTCACCACATCACACCATTTCGGATGCCGGGCTGATCGGCGGTGGGGCGATCCCCCGACCGGGCGAAGTAAGTCTCGCACACAACGGCGTCCTGTTCCTTGACGAGCTACCGGAATTCAACAGGAACGTCCTTGAGGTGCTCCGACAACCTCTTGAGGATGGAATCGTAACAATATCGCGTGCAAGGACATCTGTGACGTATCCGGCCCGATTCATGCTGGTAGCCGCCATGAACCCATGCCCCTGCGGCTATCTGACCGATCCTTACCACGAGTGCACCTGCACACCTGCCCAGATACAGCGTTATCACAGCAAGATTTCCGGTCCGCTGCTCGACAGGATCGACATCCACATCGAAGTGCCGGCCTTGCGATACGAGGAATTGCGCAGGAAAGCGCCGGGAGAGCCGTCTGAAAAAATCAGGCAACGTGTCGAGGCCGCCCGCGAGATACAGCTTAAAAGATTCGAGGGCAGAAAGGGCATATACTTTAACGCCCACATGGGAGCCAGAGAGCTTAAGGAATTCTGTCAGATAGACGAGGAGTCGGAAATGCTTCTGAAAGCTGCGATTGAGAAGTTCGGATTCTCCGCAAGGGCATATCACCGGATTTTAAAGGTGTCGAGGACAATCGCCGACTTAGAAGGTTCAGACAGGATAGCGCCTCACCACATAGCGGAAGCCATAGAATACCGGGCGCTCGATAAAAGCGACTGGTTCACAGCCCCGAAGATTCTGAGAGATGAACTATAGCAGGATAGAGAAATTCCTTGACGATTATCGGATGGCCGCCTATTTCTTCGGCGGCCTGTTTCTAATCCTTGCGGTTGTCCCGTCGGGCAAGGCATTCGATAAAATCGGCAATTTTGATAAGTTCGCCCATTTCATCGGCTTTTACTTCTTTACCTTTTTCATGATTATGGCTTACGGCCGCAAGCTTAAAACACGTCTTTTGATATTGATGGTGGCACTTGCTTTCGGCGGTTCTATCGAGATTATTCAGAGCTTCCTTCCATGGCGAAGTCAAGATTTCGGTGATTTTCTCTGGGACGGCGTTGGGGCCGTGTCCGCATTCCTGACCCCGTCCTTCCTGTATCACTACATCCTTGAAGTCATAGCAACCGTCGGATACATCGGTTTTGTGCCGATCGCACCGGGCACGATAACCGCAGCGATCACGCTCACGGTCTATTATGTTATGCCTGTGGACTGGAGGTTTCTGAATTTCGCCGTGCCGGCAATAGCTGTGCTGGGGATATGGGCATCGCATTACGTTTCAAAGAAGCGCGGA
This sequence comes from Caldifarciminota bacterium, assembly GCA_027064565.1. GTDB lineage: Bacteria > Hydrothermota > Hydrothermia > B15-G9 > B15-G9 > WGAI01. The sequence goes on from JAMOPK010000273.1 coordinate 1,807, forward strand.
ATCGACGACCCGAACTTCGTGGTGGTCGATGAGGCTGTCGGCGCCCTGATTTCGGTCATGTTCCTGCCCAAAACCATCCCCGTGCTCGTAATCGGGTTTCTTGCATTCAGGTT
>JAMOPK010000274.1 GCA_027064565.1 Caldifarciminota bacterium
GGCCTCATCGTAGGCATCCAGCTCGGTCATAAGGTGCACGAGTTCAGCAACTTTCTGCGGCTCCTCGTGAATCTCCTTGATCATGAAATGCGGATGGCCGGCTTTCGTGGCCGTCTCCGGTGAAAGTTCGGAGAGCATGGGCTCCCGATGGATCACCTCACCGGTTCTCAGGTCACGCAGGATGTAGTAGTCATGCCCAAATTCGACGAACTCCCAGTCGTTCATGGGGATGATCCGCCTCGTATGTTCAAGGATTGAGACCTGATCGCTCGAAGCACAGATGAACCCATCGCCAACACCGACGAACAGCGATGAGCCCTTTTTGACTGCAAAGAACCTGTCCTCATCGATTTTCGTGATGGCATAGGCGTAATCGCCGCGCAGGACTCTGGCGGCCTCGATGATGGCTTTCACCATGTCGCCGGTCTCTTTGAACTTCTGTTCCACGACATGGACGAGGATTTCGCCATCGTTCTGGCCCCTGACCCGATGCCCTGAGGCCACAAGTTCGTCCCGCAGCACAGGTGAGTTGACGATGTTGCCGTTGTGGGCGCCCACGATCTTGCCTTCGCAATCCGCATGGGGCTGAGCGTTTTCGACTGAGGGCGTGCCGAAAGTCGCCCATCTGAGCTGGACAAGGCCTTTGTATCCACGGAGTTCATGGAAATTGAGCTTATTGGCGACCTCATCGACCTTGCCCGGCGCTTTCCTAAGTTCCCATTTGCCCGATCTATCAACGGCGAAAGCTCCAACTGAATCGTAACCTCGATACGACAGCCTTTTTGCGGCATTGATGAGTATATTCCCAAGATTTTCCTGATCTTTATCAAAAACTATGCCGAAGAACCCACACATTTTGACCCTCCCTGTAAGGATTTTGGGAAAGGATAGAGGAAATGCAAATTAAAAAACAAGCATAATTGTGGATTTTTGATAGGCCAATTCGGGCGCTTGAATTCAAAATTTTTTTGTTACAAAATAGTGCCACCTTGAGGGTGTTGGTTGACGCTTATCCGTAAAGGAATCAAACGCCATGGAAAAAGATAGAATAGGTTTTATGAACTTCGAGGCATGGGGCTTATGCTCTACCCCATTGGTTCATCTTTCTATTTTTGGCCCTTTCCGGAAAACAAAAACCTTAAAAGGAGGGATTCATCATGGCTCTCACACCATTCAAAAACGAGCCGTTTACTGATTTTAGCAAGCCTGAGAACGCCGAAGCTATGCGCAAAGCGCTGGACAAAGTCCACTCCGAGTTCGGCAAGACCTACAGGATGTTCATCGACGGCAAATGGGTGGAATCTGCGTCCGGTGAGACCTTCAAGTCCATAAACCCGTCCAACAAGGATGAGGTCGTTGGAATTTTCCAGCGTGCCACAGTTGAACAGGTCAACGAAGCGATAGAGGTGGCCTATCGCAGGTTTGATTACTGGAAACGTGTTGCGCCTGAGGAGAGGGCTGCCATCCTCCTGCGTGCAGCTGAGCTTATGAGGCGCAGGAAACACGAGTTCTCGGCATGGATGGTTTACGAGGTCGGCAAAAACTGGGCAGAAGCCGACGGCGATGTGGCAGAAGCGATCGATTATCTGGAGTTTTACTCCCGCGAGATGCTCCGCTATGCCCAGCCCCAGCCGCTCACCCCGATCCCGACCGAGCACAACGAATACTTCTACATCCCTCTCGGGCCGGTAGTTGTGATCCCGCCATGGAATTTTCCCCTTGCCATCCTGACGGGAATGACCGTTGCAGCTCTCGTCACGGGTAATACGGTGGTGCTGAAGCCGGCGAGCGATGCTCCGGCGGTGGCGACCAAATTCGTTGAACTGATGATTGAGGCTGGGATTCCAGACGGCGTGCTCAACTTCGTCACCGGGCCGGGCGGCGCTATCGGAGATGCGCTTGTGAAGCATCCGAA
>JAMOPK010000275.1 GCA_027064565.1 Caldifarciminota bacterium
CTGCAGAACATCCCGGCCCGCTCCGACATCGGGCGTGAACTCAGGCGCGCGTTTGTCGCCCCATCGGGCAGGGTCATCGTCTCAGCCGACTATTCACAGATTGAGCTGAGGCTACTTGCCCACATCACGGGCGACGAGAACCTCATCCGGGCATTCATGGAGGGAGCGGACATCCACGCATCAACCGCCTCGGCGATATTCGGCAAGCCGCCTGAGCAGATCGATTCCGTCGAAAGGCGGAAGGCGAAGGTGGTCAATTTCGGGATAACCTACGGCATGAGTCCATTCGGGCTTGCCAAAGAGCTTGAAATTTCTCCGGAAGAGGCGGCTATGATCATCTTCAACTATTTCGCCACCTATCCACGGGTCAGGGAATGGATGGAGAAGACGCTGGAAGAGGCTCGAAAGACGGGTTACGTAAGGACCATTTTCGGCAGAAGGCGTTACATCCCGGAACTCAACTCCTCCAACAGACAGGTGCGGGAGATGGCCGAAAGGACCGCGATCAACGCCCCGATTCAGGGGTCGGCGGCTGACCTCATCAAAAAAGCGATGGTCGAACTTTACAGGAAAATCCGTCGGGAAAAGCTTAAAACGAAGATGATCCTCCAGATCCACGACGAGCTTCTGTTTGAAGTCCCGGAGTCAGAACTTGATCGGGCCAAACGGCTGATCCGTGAGATCATGGAGAACGTTGTGTCCTTGCGCGTTCCGCTTGTGGTTGACATCGGAGTCGGTAAGAACTGGCTTGAGGCCCATGAATGAAGTTCGCGGGGCTGAGAAATCTTCGGTGGAATTTCGGCTTTTCAGATTCAATTGCCGGGGACGGTTGCCTCACCTCTATCTCTTTTGGCTGCCCGATCCGTTGCGGTCACAACAGGCCCCGGTGGGTCAGATGTCTCGCCTGACCGAAGCATCCAGCCGACGGTTTATCTTGAAACAGCTTCGCAGAATAGTTGACTCTCGTCGATTGGAACGATTATATTAAACGCCCATCAAAAACGGAGGTTGAGAGATGAAACAGTTGACAGATGAGGAAATTCTGGCAACATGGGAAGCCGTGACCGACTTCACAGGCGGCTGGGACGAGGCGATTCAGGAACTCCTCGCAAAGATCGATGACATGATAAACGAGCTTTCCGGCAACGATTACCTCAGGGACAGGCTGGATGACCTCAAACAGCGTGTCATCGACCTGAAGCATCGCATCCGCGACGCCGCAAAAGACGCCCATAACGGCGAGCTTTCAGCTGAGGACCTCGAAAACCTGTTCCGCGATTACGGCGAAGAGCTGGCTCAGCTGGAGGAAGAAATGCTTGAACTCGAGTTCGATGAGGGAGATAGCGACGATTTCATCTACGATGACGAAGAGGAGGAATACTGAGGTAAATTGAGGTTAGACAGGTTTCTAATAAAAACCGCCAACGGGCCAAGGAAAGTGGCCCGAAGACTTATTTTTTCAGGCCGTGTCACTGTTAACGGAGAGGTTGTGACGTCACCCGCCCACCACATCGACCCCTCGAAAGACGTCGTTGAAGTTGATGGAAAACGCATAACCTACATCGAGAACGTCTATCTGATACTCTACAAGCCGGTCGGTTACGTCACCTCAACCTCCGATCCCGAACATCCCACCGTCATGGATCTCGTGGAAGGTCTGCCGTTCGTTGGCCCCATTTTCCCGGCCGGCAGGCTCGATCTGGATGCCGAGGGCCTCGTTTTCCTGACTTCGGACGGCCAGCTTGCCCACAGGTTGATGCATCCCCGTTACCACGTCCCGAGAACCTATGAGGTGCGGGTGGAGAGGCCCATCGAGCCTGAAAAAATCGAGGCGCTGGAGGAGGGCAGGGTTGTGCTCGCGGATGGCTATCACCCTCTGCCGGTTTCCATCGAGATCGTGGAGCCGACTTT
>JAMOPK010000276.1 GCA_027064565.1 Caldifarciminota bacterium
GTGGCAAAATTGGCAGTATCCGCATGGGAAGCATGACCGGCATTCGCAGCGAAGGCAGCTGTGTCGGCTGTGGCAGTGTGAAAAGCGTAGTTTGCGGAATCAGAAAGGATCGAGGAGGATGCGCTGCTCGCGTATTCCGAGCTGTCAGCGTAGTCAGCATGGGCGGCGGACTGGGTGAACCCCGCCGTGTCCGCGTAGTCGGCAGCAGCGGCATGGACGGCGCTGGACGCCACATTGGCAGTGTCAGCGTAATCCGCATGGAGCGCATTTGATGTGAAGCCGGCGGTATCGGCATAAACGGCGTGCGCAGAGGACTGAGTGAACCCTGCCGTATCGGCGTAGTCGGCGGTGGTCGCATGAATCGCATTGGATGTAACTCCTGCTGAATCCGCGTAGGTCGCATGAACTGCATTCGAGGCCACACCGGCGGTGTCAGCGTAATCTGCATGGGAAGCAACCTCAGCTACGCCAGCGGAGTTCGCATAATCGGAGCTCCCGGCCACTCCGGCCGAATCAGCGTATGCGGCGGAACCGGAGACCCCCGCTGTGTTTGCCATTAGTGCGTGGTTTGCCGAATCGGCGTAAGATGCGAAATTGACGCTGTCAACGTGGGCGAACATGGCGGTGTCGGCTGTTGTGGCATGGCCTGCGTTGGTGGCGAACCCTGCTGTATCGGCATAATTGGCATGGGTGGCGCTTTCGGCCAAGCCTGCCTGGTCAGCATAGCCCGCACTGGACGCAGTGCCCGCTGAGTCCGCATAGGTTGCATGGATGGCGCTCGCGGTCACACCGGCGGAGTCCGCATAGGTTGCGTGAGTAGAATTTAAAGCGACGGAGGCTGAGTCGGAACGGAGCGCATGGACGGCATTGACCGCAATTCCACTCGAATCGGCATAAAGTGCGTGGAGGGAATATCCGGCAAACCCCGCTGTATCGGCACTGACTGCATGGCTGGCATTCGCAGCATTGTCCGCATTCATCGCCCGGTAGCTGTAACCCACGCTGACAAGCTTCTGCCTTGGTGTCAGTGCAACTCCGTTGATCCTTACCTCAAGATAGAGTGGAGCACCATTGAAGACCGAGTCCGGGATGGGGCTGTTTTCGCCAAGGAGGACGTTGAAAACGCCGTTGGAAACGTTGACACTCATCTGTCCGGATTGCCAGACTGGGCGACCACCTAACGACGTTCGGTATAGAGCGAAGCTCATGTTGAGGGTGCCGTTTACAGGTGAGTTGTCGGATGCGGTGAGGAATCCCTGATAGTTGATGGTGTGAGGCACAGTTTTGGGGCTAACGATGCCCTTATCGATCACGGATACATCCTTTGCAGCCGTCAAAGGCTGCACCATCAGCAGCATGAGCAATATTTGAACCATAACACACCTCCTAACGCAATTTTTAAAGGCCACCGCGGGAGCTTCTCTCCCCCTTGTGACCGCTACGTTCCGCATATCGGGGCAGGAAAAACTCTCAATTCCGTAAAACAGCAGCAAAAAGAACTAATTATTGAATAGATTTCATGAGAATTTGTCAATAACCGTTATTTTTTAAATTTTGAGAATAGAAAACGATGTCAGGAGAAGTCTCACCGGGAATTTAAGTTAGCGGTTTCCGACTTCTGGATGTAAACCCGGATTAGTAGGTCGGGCGTCCCGCCCGACGGTGAAGGGCGTCCCGCCCGACGGTAAAGGGCGTTCCGCCCGACGGTGAAGGGCGTCTCACCCGACAATGCAGGGCGTCCCGCCTGAAAAAAGCTCAGTCGTGAGATGCTGACCCCGGAGGTGCAAAGTTGTGAATCGTTGGTTAAATCTGAAAGCAGTGATTGAGGATGAGGTAGATCAGATAAACGGGCGAAGCCGCAAAGACACTGTCAATCCTGTCGAGGATGCCGCCGTGTCCGGGGAAAATGTTGGATGAATCCTTGACCCCGGCCTCCCTTTTCCAGACCGATTCGATGAGATCGCCAAGCTGTGCGACCGTGGAGATCAGAAGCACAACCATCAGGAACCAACCTCTTTCTTGAGGGACGATGGAGTTCAGACCGGGGATGAATTCGGCAAGGAAGGCGAAGATGACCACCCAGAGATAGCCCATCACAAGGCCTTCCCAGCTCTTTTTGGGGCTGACATCGGGCGCCAGTTTGTGTTTACCGGCCAAACTGCCGCCCACAAGGCCGCCCGTATCGAATATCCAGATCAGAAGGAGGTAAAAAATCAGGTGCCAGAAACCAGCAAGTCTTATGAACCACAGCGAAAACCCGCCAAGAGCGACGAAGAAAAATCCCATCATGGCGGATGCCACGTTTTCGGTCTTCAAACCCGCAACCTGTCTGCTTATGGGCAGATACAACATAAAAACCATGAGGGAGATTAGAAGCATCCAGAGGGCGATGTTTATGGAGTTCCCGGAGGCGAAAAGCGCTATCGTGTAAAGCAGGGTCATAATTACCGATAAGGTGAGAGGGACATCGTTCCCCTTTTTGATCATCAACTTCGAGTATTCCCAGATTGCGCCCACTGAGATCAGCAGCAGGAGCACCCATAGGAAGACTCCGCCCAGATAAACGGCGCCTATCACGATGGGCAGGAGCACCAGAGCGGTCAAAACGCGCGGAATTAGGTTTTTCATTCTTTCACTCCTCCAAATCTTCGCTCACGGGATGCGTAGTCCTCAAGTGCTCTGACAAATTCCTCACGCCTGAAATCCGGCCATAACGTCTCCGTCACATAAAGTTCCGTGTAAGCTATCTGCCAGAGCAAAAAGTTGGAAACTCGAAGCTCCCCGGAAGTGCGGATCAAAAGGTCAGGATCAGGGAGTTCAGGTTGATACAAAAATTTTCTAAAACTGTTTTCATCGATCTCCTCAGGCCTCAATTTGCCTTCAATTGCAAGTGAGACCATCTTCCTTGCAGCATCCACAAGTTCCGTCCGACCGCCGTAAGAAATGGCAAGGTAGAGCTTCAACTTGCTGTTATTTCTGGTGAGTTCCATTGAGTCTCGAGCCAGTTTCTGAAGGTCAGGGGGGAGATCGTTAATCCTGCCCATGAAGACCATTTTGACGCCCTCCTTGTGTAGCTTCTCCACTTCCCGATTGAGCACCTTCCTAAAAATGGACATGATCATTTCAACTTCAACGCTGGGTCTGCGCCAGTTCTCGCGGGAAAACGCATAAAGGGTCAGATATTCGATGCCAAAATCGATGGCTGTTCGGATGACTTCTCTGACAGATTCTGCACCTACTTTGTGACCGTAATAACGTGGTAATCCTCTCCTGCGTGCCCATCTACCGTTGCCATCCATTATTATAGCTACGTGGCGGGGTATCCTGTCCTGAGGGATCAATCTCAAACTCCCGATGGGTTAACCTTCCATGATTTCTTTTTCTTTCTCTTTGCGAATCTTGTTGACCTCTTCGATGTATTTTTTGGTCAGCTCCTCAACCTCTTTCTCAGCCCTTTTGCGTTCATCCTCGGAAATCTGCTTCTCCTTCTCCCACCGCTTGAGTTTGTTCATGCCGTCCTGACGGATGTTGCGGATGGCGATTCTTGCCTGCTCCGCAAGCTCTCCCACAAGCTTGACCAACTGGCTGCGGGTCTCTTCTGTGAGCGGCGGAATGGGGATACGAATGACGTTGCCATCGCTCTGGGGGTTCAGGCCAAGCCCGGCCTTCCTGATCGCACGGTCGATCTCGCCGATCGCACTCTTGTCCCACGGCTGGATGAGGAGCAGGCGAGGCTCAGGCACGACGATGCTGGCAATCTTATTCAGCTCGATCTGCTGGCCGTAATACTCGATCTTTATCCCGTCCAGAAGCGCCGGTGTGGCTCGACCGGTCTTAAGATGCTTCAATTCGTTCTTGAATGCCTCGATGCTCTTCTTCATCCTGCGCTCAAGGTCTTTGTGAAGGGCGTTTATGTCCGACATACCTTCCTCCTCCTTGTTGGTTGGGCTTTAATTATAGAGCATGCCCTGACTCAAAAATTTATGTCATGTCCTCTAAAAATGCCCTGATGACCTCCATCACCCTGTCAGCGAGACGCTGATCCAGATGGGCTTCATCGTCCAGAGGATGGTTGAAAAACGGATCAGGAACCGCCCTGACCTCGGCGATTTCCAAACCGTTTGAGGGCTGTATGACCGGGCTTTCCACGTCGAAACCGGCACCCCTGAAGGCTTCGGCGATGTCGAAATTCGGTGTGTGTCGAACGCTGAGCGCTTCCCCGCGTCCTATTTCCACCAATTTGATGACCCTCTTAACGCCCGGAAACATGGCTGACAGGGCCTCCATCAGCCTGCGAAAACCCTGATTCCCAAGCACTTCACACCCAATGAAGGCAAAAAGGATGTCATCGCGCTGGAGTTCACGGGATAGTTGAAGCAGTTTCAGGGCGGCGATCTTTCTGCTCCAGCCCGGCGATGTGTAGGCCGAATCTATGGGTGCGGCGATAACTGTGCCCGGATTGCCCTTCCATGCCAGCAAAATGCCGCTCCGCGCCCTGTCGTTGAACTCCACGAGCATCTCCACGTCCATTTTCCGGTCTGCGTAGTCCAGTATCTCCCGCTCAACGCTGAGGGCAGGCACCATGGTCGGGAAGTAAGGGGAAAGGAACGGCACGGCCTGACCGTCCAGCCTGACCCAGAACTCCAGTCCGCCTTTGGTGAAGCCGAACCTTTTGAACCGCATCCCTTCTTTTTCAATCTCGCCCATTGGAACGAGATACCCCCTCACCCTGCCGCTGGATGACGGGGAGTAGAACAGCGGATAGGCTTTGAATGACGGTCCGGTTCTGGCGACGGAAAGCTTCGCTTTCAGAGGCTTCCAGCCCATGAACCTGAACTCTACCTCCCGAATGTTGGGGAACTCCATCTCCTCAAGTTCGTTCCTTATCTCCTTGCGGAACAGGGTCTCGGAAGGGGTGCCCGGGAACCTGGCGCTTTCGGCAATCATGTCTCCTTCCCGTTCAGCCTGCTCGATCCGTTCCATCGTCTTGAGACGCCTTATGTGCTCGGCTTCCCACAGGCTGAAGATGCAGCCGCAGTATTCCTGACGGTAAAGCTCGAATTCCCTCGAAAGCTCAAGGCTCCGTTTGAAACCGCCGCTTTTTTTGAGGTTGGAGTCTATCCACTCAATTCCATGGCGCGCCGCTGCCGCCCGACCGATGCGGTTGATCAGCTCGGCATCCTTCTTCGGCGAGATCGTGAGGACTGTCGAGATGGCGTCAAAACCGAGCTCCTTCGCCACCCTTGCGGTCTCCTCCAGCCGCATTTTGAAGCACACAGAACACCGCCTGCCGCCTTCCGGCTCGTCCTCCATCCCCCTGACAGCCTCAAACCAGCGTTCCGGATCGTATTTGCCCTCAATCACATCCACCCCGAACCGCCTTGCCACACGATAGAGTTCTATCAGCCTCAGGCGGTATTCCTCTCTCGGATGGATGTTGGGGTTGTAGAAGAACACGGTCACATCGAAATCCTTTGAAAAATATTCAATCCCGTAGGTTGCATCCGGCGCACAACAGATGTGAAGCAGCAGTTTCTTCATGGCGTAAATGTTAATGCACCGACGGGGATTTGACGATGGTGAGAAACAGGATTAGATTTTTCGCTAAATAGGACATAGAATAATATCTGTAATTAACAGGAGGCGTATGATGATAGGAATGATAACCTTGCTGTTAGCAATCAATATGGTAGGAGTGGGAAATATAAATCATCCTTTCCCAATCCGATCGCCTATGTCAGATATCCTCATGCCTGTTGACGAAGATTTCCCTGAAGGAACGCTCGATTTCGATTCGTTGAACGTCACATGGGTTGGTGCATGGAGTTTAGCATCGAATTCCACGATTATTATAAATGGCCCTTCTCGAGACACCGTTTTCCTCGGAGCGGGAGGTGGAGTTTACGTTCTTGATATTACAGATACGCCTTTCGTGGAAATTTCGGAGATAAACACGAGGGGACTGGTAAGGGATCTTTTCTACGATTCAACGACCGAAAGGCTTTTTATTGCCGATGATAAAGGTGGGCTTGAAATATGGGACGTATCAAACCTTTCATCACCGGTTAAGCTTTCAGCTTCTCTATCCCTTTCCTATGTCGAACAGGTTAAAGTATCGGGCCAATATTGCTATGTTTTAGACATGCGACTTCCTCATATCGTGGTAATGGATGTAAGTGATCCTTATAATCCCCAGGAGGTTGCACGCTTTTCTATCCCAGCTTATACCTGCCGAATGAGCGTGATAGGTTCCTATCTTTTTGTGCTCGATTGCGATGGCAATTTACGGGTGATAGATGCAAGTGATCTGTCGAATATACACGAAATAGCTCAATACACTCCCCTTATACCCTCTCACAGTATCTATTCATTGGGACATTATGTTTTTATTGAAGGAAGCCGGATTGATAATGAACCACCCTATGATGCCACAGGACGAGTAGAAATACTTGATGTTAGCAATCCTTACACTCCACGCCTGATATCTTACGCTCAGATATTTGAATATATTTACAGTTTTGCAGTAGATAGTCCTTATATCTACATGGTATATTCCTATCCAGAAACAGGCATGAGTATATTTGATATGGGAGACATGAGCCATCCTGTGATGGTGGCCAATACTTATATGCCATCTTACATTATTTACGCATCTGAAAATCGCTTATACATGCTTGCTCCCAATAATTACATGAAGGTTTTTGATTCAACTCACCCTGATGCTATTCGTGAGATTGGACGCTATGACCTTCCCGGAAAGGCTATGGATGTGTTTGTTGCCGGACATTACGTTTACGCGGCCTATGGAACCGGCGGGTTAAGAATATTAGATGTCAGCGATCCAACCAGTCCATACCAGATCGGACACTACGATACACCAGGGTATGCTCGTGGCGTATATGTATCTGGGAATTATGCCTATATCGCGGATTTTGATGGAGGATTGAGGATTGTGGATATCAGTGACCCGTCAAATCCTCAAGAAGTTGGGCATTGCGATGAGCCAGATTCTGCTTTTGGTGTGTTTGTTAGCGGCGATTTTGCTTATGTAGCTGACAGAAGCGAAGGCTTGAGGGTTATAAGTGTCAGGGATCCGAGCAATCCTTACGAAGTAGGACATTATAATACCCCCGGTATAGCAACTAATGTGTATGTGGATGGCTATTATGCTTATGTGGCTGACGGAACCGGCGGAGTAAGAATAATAGATATCGGCATCCCGTCATCTCCTCAGGAAATAGGACATTATCAAACAGAGAAATACGCCTGGGACGTTTTTGTTAAACATTCCCGAGCTTATGTGGCCACGGACACCGGGCTGGTCATAGTGGATGTTAGCAATCCGTCTTTTCCCCGTAGAGAGATCAGGTTCTTAGATGGAGATGTCTATGGTGTCTTTGTTGAGGAACCTTATGTCTATATTGCGGGCGATCTTTTGTGGGTCAGAGATACGAGAAGTCACGCTACTCCCCTCACAGGATACTATTCTTTACCGTGCCGGCATGCTCCGCAGGTCTATGTTAGAAACAACTACATATATCTTGCAGATCTATATGCCGGAATTCAGATTTACCGGCTAAGCATTCATTCCGTGGACGAGGATATTGTTAAAAAACCATTGCCGCTTCTTAATGTTACAGCTGATTGGAATGAACTAAGTTTCTCATTGGCCGATGGAGTTAACCTTCATATCCATATCTATTCCGCCACTGGAAGGCTTCTTTGGGAAAAGACCGGTTATTTCGCATCCGGACAGCACATCCTTAGACCCGACAAGAAATTACCCGATGGAATCTATTTCGTGGTTGTTAAACCGGATGGCTATGATCCGATTGTAGCTAAAATGGTGGTGCTAAAATAACACTTGCTGGATGTGATCCTGCGATTTTGGCCCGGCGGATGCCACTACCTGCTAAGGGTTCAAACTGGATTGTTATTTCCATCTGCTGACCTCACATCGGGCCTCTGGCGGGGGCAGGTTGGCTGGGGGATGGGTTCAGGCTGTTGATTGGGCTGAGGTGTCGGGCGAGACGCCCGACCCACCATGACGCCCGACCCCACAATGATATTCGCCCCACTTCTCATTGGTTGCCACTTGATGGGAACAGTCAAAAATGAAAGTCGGAAAGCTCAAACGGTGGCGGAACGACCGTCGAAATGCCAGTTTGACTTCAAAAAACATCAGCTTGAAATCCCCAAGAAGCTTTTTCTAACGGCTCTGCCTCGCTCTTCGCCCTGGTGTTCGGACAAAAGTTTAGATGACTGTGAAAGTTGAAGTAAATCGATTTGAACAAACGAAATCTCCTTTCTACTTTTCAAAATTTTCACCTTACACAAATTGCAATATCTTCGCCTTTCCGACTTTTGTATCTAAAAATGCGAGGACATCTAACTGTGGTTTACAAAAAATTAAGCTTAAAGAAATGGATTCACACAGTGACACGGTGGACACGGGGAGACGCGGGGGCAGTTATGAAAGCAAATCGGGGATGTTCCGTCGAAAAGCACTGTGTTTGTTAGCCGTTCTGGTTTAAAATACCCCCGATGAATGGCAAAGAGTTTACCTTGAGGGCAATAGTGCTTGGAGTGGTTCTGGCCGTCGTTTTCGGGGCGGCCAACGCTTACCTCGGCCTGCGAGTGGGAATGACTGTCTCGGCGTCCATCCCGGCGGCTGTCGTCTCCATGGCCATCCTTCGCGGTATCCTGCGGCGCGGTTCGATCCTTGAGAACAACATCGTCCAGACTATTGCGTCGGCCGGCGAATCACTTGCCGCGGGCGTGATCTTCACCATCCCGGCCCTGATCATCCTCGGCCTGAAGCCATCGATTTACTTCATTTTTGCCGTTTCCGTTATAGGCGGGATACTCGGTGTGCTGCTCATGGTGCCGCTGCGGAAGCACCTCATCGAGGACGAACATGAGCATCTGCCTTACCCGGAAGGCACCGCATGCGCTGAGGTGCTGGAAGCCGGGGAGGAGGGCGGTGAAAAGGCGAAGTTCGTCTTCCGCGGGTTCGGCATCGGGGCGATCTTCAAACTGGCAGGCTCGGGCATGAGGCTTTTTGAGATGGCTCCGGGGCTTTTGATCCGCAGGTTCGGCGCTTACATCGGCGTTGACCTGTCGCCCTCTCTGATGGGCGTCGGGTTCATCCTCGGTCTCCGCATCTCGGCCCTTGTCTTAGCCGGTGGACTGTTGGGCTGGGCCGTGCTGATGCCGCTGATCGCATACTTTTCAGGCAGGCCGATCACAGGCGTTGATGTGGCTTTCGACATCTGGAGCTCGGACATCCGATACATCGGCGCCGGCGCGGTGCTCATGGGCGGGATCATCAGCCTCGCAAAGACCTCACGCCACATCATCGAAGCGATCAGGAAAAGCGGATTTTCGTTCAGGGGCACCGGCGACATCCCGGAAGGTTTCGTTCTGGCCGGTGTTGCCGCCACGATCGTCGCAATGCCGATAATGACTGGACTGCCGTTCTGGATGGCCCTGATTGCGGTGATTTTCGCTTTCCTGTTTGTGGCGGTCTCATCGAGGATCGTCGGGATAGTCGGAAGCTCGTCGAACCCGGTTTCAGGGATGACCATAGCGGCGCTTTTTGCCATCTCCGCCCTTTTTGCGGCCATGGGACACACTGATGTGAAGTCCATGCTGATGGCAATGACCTTCGGGGCCATCGTCTGCATAGCGGCTGCCATAGCGGGTGACACCTCGCAGGACCTCAAAACCGGGTTTCTGGTCGGTGCGACGCCGTGGAAACAGCAGGTGGCCGAGTTGATCGGCGTGGCCTTCGTCGCACTCGCCATCGGCTGGGTGCTTCAGCTGCTGGACAGCGCATACCGAATTGGTTCTGAGGAGCTTTCGGCGCCTCAGGCCACGATCATGGCGATGGTGGTCAAAGGGGTGATGCACGGCACCATCCGCTGGGTGCTTATCGCCTCAGGGATGGTGATCGCCGTCGTCATCGAACTGTTGGGGGTTGACGCCCTGCCGGTCGCTGTGGGACTCTACCTGCCGGTTGAGCTCTCAGTTCCGCTTTTCATCGGCGGACTCATCTCGAAGATCGGGAAGTTCGAGGGCGGGGTGCTCTACGCTTCCGGGCTGGTTGCCGGAGATGCGCTCATGGGCGTGGTCATTGCAATCCTGATCGTGAGCGGAATCAGCCTGTCCGCCGGGATCCACGGAGGC
>JAMOPK010000277.1 GCA_027064565.1 Caldifarciminota bacterium
TTTCCATCTTCAGCGTTTTTCCTATCTGGCAATAGACGCAGGAATAAGTGCAAATCTTGTAGGGGATGTTGTTGATCCCCAGGCTCCTGCCCAATCTCCTTGAAGGCACAGGCCCGAACGCTATCATTGTCGCCTCCCGTTGAGAACTTTTCTCAAGTATAAATCCACGAATAGCCGAAATCACACTTTACAGGGAGGGTGTTTGGAAAAAATCTGAAAATTCAGGCTGCCCCTTTCAGGCAATTCGACGGCCGGGGATGGCCGTCCCACCGATGTTTTTGATTTCCCCACCTTCCATTTGGGGCCACTTTGTCAGGGATTAAGTCAGGGACCGGTGGGTCGGGTGTCCCGCCCGACAATAACTTGATTTTGGTCAGCCCCGGGCTCCAGCTGTGCTTTTCAATTAAATTTGGGATATAATTTGTTCCAATTTCCTGAAATTTAGGCCAAAATGGAGGAAAAATATGCATAAAAAGCTGTTCATACCGGGACCCACCGAGGTTTCCCACGATGTGTTGCTCGCACAAGCGCGCGAGCCCATGTTCGGCCATCGGATGGCCGAGTTCTCCGAACTGTATCACCGAATCGTGCGGGGACTCAAAGAACTTTTTGAAACCAATGCCCATACCATGGTTTTTACGTCGTCCGCAACCGGTGTCATGGAGGGAACCATCAGAAATCTCGTCAACAGGACGTATCTCTCGACCGTCAACGGATCATTCTCAGAGAGATGGTTCAAAATTGGTGTGGCCAACGGCAAAGAAGGGGATAGGATAGATGTTGAGTGGGGCAAGGCCATTAAGCCTGAAATGGTCGCTGATGCACTTAAAAAGAAGCATTACGAGGCTGTGCTTGTGACCTACAACGAGACATCCACCGGCGTTATGAACCCGTTGAAAGAGATAGCCGCCGTTGTCAGAGAGATCTCACCGGACACGCTTATCCTTGTTGACGCCGTGAGCGCACTCGGTGGTGCACCTGTGGAGATCGACGAGTGGGGTGTGGACGTCATTTTTGCCTCCGTTCAGAAATGTTTTGCACTGCCACCGGGATTGACGGTTACTTTTGTGAGCGAAAGGGCAATTGAGAAGGCGAAAAAAGTCGAAAACAGAGGTTATTACTTCGATTTCCTGCTTATGTTGAAATACTGGGAGCGTAACTTCCAGACCCCGGCCACTCCGGCCATTTCGTTGATGTGGGCGCTCGACCATCAGATCCAGAAGATGAAGGCCGAGACCATGGAAAGAAGATATGCGAGGCACGCTGAAATGGCCTCGATCGCAAGGAAATGGGCCATAGACAGGGGATTTGAGCTTTTCGCTGAGCCGGGCTATGAATCCCTCACGGTCACAACGGTCAAAAATACCCGCGAAATCGACGTCCCTGCCCTGAACAAAGAGCTTGCCGTCAGGGGATTCGCCATATCGAACGGCTACGGCAAGTTGAAGAACAAAACGTTCCGCATAGGCCACATGGGCGACCTCACGGTGGGCGACCTGAAATCATTGCTTGCAAACATCGATGAAATCATAGGAGATTGACCATGTTTAAAGTGCTCATAACCGATCCAATTGCACCTGAAGGTGTGGAAATCCTTAGGGAAGCCGGTTTTCAGGTCGATGAAAAGCCGGACTGGAAAGGGGAGAAGCTGATAGAGAACATCAGGGGCTATCATGCCCTCATAGTCCGCAGCGCCACAAAGGTCACGGCCGATGTGATAAAGGCCGCGGATGAGCTCAGGGTCATCGGACGGGCCGGCGTTGGACTGGACAACATCGACCTGAATGCCGCAAAAGAACGTGGAATCAAAGTCCTCAACACCCCCGGCGCCACGGCCATCTCGGTGGCCGAGCTTGCCCTCGGATTGCTGCTTTCCTGCGCCCGCTGGATACCCCAGGCCGACAGATCGATAAGGAGCGGGAAGTGGGAGAAAAAGCGGTTCAAAGGCATAGAGCTTTACGGAAAAACACTGGGAATCATCGGAATAGGCAGAATAGGGAGTGAACTTGCCAAGAGGGCGCATGCTCTCGGGATGGTTATCCTCGCCTATGACCCGTTTGTTAAAGAGCACGATATCGCAAAACTTGTTGATCTTGATGAGCTTTTGAGTGAGTCCGACTTCATATCCTTGCATCTGCCGCTGACCGAAGACACCCGCCATCTGATTTCGACCCGTGAGTTTGAGCTGATGAAGGAGGGCGCTGTGCTTGTGAATGCGGCGCGCGGGGGCGTGGTTGATGAGGACGCCCTTTACAAGGCCCTCAAATCCGGCAAATTGAGATGTGCGGCGCTCGACGTCTATGAGAACGAACCGCTCCCCCAAGATTCACCTCTCCGTGAGCTCGACAATATCGTGATGACGCCTCACATCGGTGCCCAGACGGTGGAGGGACAGAGGAGAGCAGGCATAGAAATCGCAACGAAGATCAGGGAATACCTGACAGGGCAGGATAATGCCTGAAATAGCTGCTTTTAAAGGCATCCGTTACAATCCGGAACGGGTTAACCTGCGTGATGTCATAACTCGCATTGAGCACCTCTCCACAGGCCTCCATAAACACTATCACCGAAGCAAGCACGATTTGCTGTGTCTGATGTTGGGCTGTGAGGACGAGGAGTCACGCAGGCGGGCAAGGGCGATCTACCGAAGGTGGCTCAAAGACGGCATTCTGGTGCAGGATCAGCCCTCGATTTACGTCTATTACCAGCAGTTTGACTATGAAGGAACCACTTTTATCCGAAAGGGATTCATAGCCGCAACGCTTGTGCAGCCCTACGGCCCCGGAAATCTCATGCCACACGAACACATCTTCCCGCAGGGCAAGGAATATCACCTCAGGTTGATGCACACGCTCCAGAAAAACTTTGAGCAGGTGTTCGCAATTTACGAGGACGAGGCAAACACTGTGTGTCCCTACCTCGAACCCTTCACAGAGGGCGAACCTCTGGCGGAAATTACCGACGAGTTCGATACAACGCATCGACTCTGGCGGATAGACGATAGAGCTGTTCAGAGGGAAGTTGCCGATTTCATGAGGGGCATCACCGGTGTCATCGCGGATGGACACCACAGGTATGAGGCATCTCTCGCTTACCGCAAAGAAATGAGCCAGAAATACAATGGCCCCATGGACAGGGCTTTTAACTACCGGCTGATTTACTTCGTCAGGGCATCTGATCCCGGACTCGTGATACTTCCAACCCACAGGCTGTTGCGTCCCCTGAGCGAGAATCAGCTTAAGACGGCGCTCGACCGTGCATCGCAATACTTCGACATAACCCGGATTTCGGACGGCAGGGAACTGCTTGCCGCTGTCCGCAACCACATGGACACCCATGCCTTCGGGCTTTATTCACGGAGCGGGAAATACCTTCTGGTTCTCAAGGACGAAAGGGTCATGGACGAGATCGCTCAGCCGGGCTGGAGCAGGGATTACAGGCGGCTGGATGTCACGATCCTCCATACACTCCTGATCCAGCAGGTTTTCGATTTCAGGGGGGTAATCGGCTATCAACGGTATCCCGAACGGGTTTTCGAGAACGTGGATACAGGGAAATTCGATCTCGGAGTCCTGATGAACCCAACAAAGCCTCAGGAAGTGATAAAGGTGGCAATGAACGGGGAGAAAATGCCTCAAAAATCGACCGATTTTTACCCAAAGCTTGTCACCGGGCTCGTTTCGATGGATATTTCGCCGTTCGAGCGTGTCGTTCGTCTCTGAAGTTGGCCGACGTTAACGGCACGCTGAAACCAAAGTCAGGAGGGCAGACATGGGAGACAAAAAAATTAAAGTGGGTGTGTCCTATTTCGGCGTCCGTAATCCTCTTCACGTGGCGCATGATCTGCACGAGATGGCGTCAAATGGCATCGATTTCGTGGTTCACACCTATTCCGAGAACGACATGGCATTCTACCACGGCACGATGAAAGAGATCGTCGAGCTCACCCACAAAATGGGCATGGAGGTTTACATCGATCCGTGGGGAGTGCTGGGAATCTTTGGCGGAGAAGCGTTTTCCCGTTTCGTTCCCCGTCACCGTGAGGCCAGTCAGGTCTTCTCGGACGGGAGTTATGCGCCGGCCGCATGCCCCAACCATCCTGCAACGCTGGAATACATGATGGAATGGCTTGAAAAGGCGGCCGATACAGGCGCGGATGTCGTGTTCTTCGATGAGCCTCATTTCGCCGGAAGACCGGACAAATGGGCGTGCAGGTGCGAGCACTGCCAGCGCAAATTTCAGGAGATGTTCGGCTACCCCATGCCTGAGGAGCTGACCGATGATGTGATGGAATTCCGTTTCCGCTCAATCTCGGAATTTCTGAAAAAGCTGGCCCGGAAGGCAAAATCGCTCGGCATGCGCACGGCGGTCTGCATGTTGCCGAGGGAACATGAATCCGAGCACTGGGAGCACATCTTTTCGATGCCTGAGATAGACATCGTCGGAACTGACCCTTACTGGGTTCCCCGTAAGCTCACCGGTCAGGATGCCTACAATCACGTCCGCAAATTCGCCGATAAGGTGATGGAACTGGCGGGCAGATACGGCAAGGAGCCTCAGATATGGATACAGCTTTTCGGTATTCCGGCGGGACAGGAGCCTGACATAGAGTTGGCCGTGAAGGCTGCGGTGGATGCCGGGGTCAGTAATCTCGCCGCATGGAGCTATCGGGCAACAAGTTACATGTCGTATATCAGGAGTGAGAACCCGGAATTGGCATGGGCAACCCTGATTAAGGCTTACAGGGAAGCGAAGGGAACCGGCGGGTTGGCTTGAAGATAGCATCGGATAAGGCTTAAGATAAGTTTCAAACAAGCCACAACAACCATGGGAGGATAGCATGTATTACCTCATAAAGGATTTAGATTCATGGAACGAAAAAATCCATGTGAAAAGGTCGAAAGTGGTGGCTTTCGTCAGCGACGGATTGATGGGCGAGGAAAGACGCAAATTTGATCGGATGTTCGACCAATTTTCATCCGTTTTTTACAAGAAAGTCCTGTTCCTTTACGTCAACGTTGATAGAGATAACCTCCGGGAGGTCTTCTCGCAGGTTTCGGGTGAATTGGACATTTTCCCTCTCGTTGCCATCTACGACCCCGATGGCAATCTCATCAAAAAAGAGATAAACCCCCCGCCAAAAAGGTTTCGTGACCTGATAAAGTTGGCGGTCATGTCGGGAGGTGGCAGGCAACCTTTCTACATCGTTGCCGATAAGTCACACTGGGATGAGATGCTCCGTAAACCGAAACCCAAGGCCGCCGCTTTCGTGTCGGACGGCTTCATGGGCAAGGAGAGGGAGGCTTTCGATAGGATGTTCCGGGAGTTCGCAAAGGCCCACAGGGACGAGATAATCTTTCTCTATGTGGTTTGCGACAGGGATGAGCTCTGGGACGTTTATGAATCGGTCAAACCCGGCGGCCTGAGGATGGTGCCGATGGTCGCAACGATAGATGTGGCCGGTAACGTGGTTGAAACCTATGTGAATCCATCTCCCCAGAGGTTTCGGGAGATGTTGAAAAAGATCGTCGAACTTACCCTCCCCGAAGATACCGGTGATGCGGAGGACGTGGTGATCGGGGAGGTTGACGATGGAGAGATCGAAAAGGAGGAGCAAAATGATTAAAAGAACCATTCTGTTAATTGGCCTTGTGCTGAGTATGGTTGTGCCGCTCGCTGCTCTGAACCGCAGCGATTTTCAGGTAATCGAGGTTACCCAGAACGGCGATACCGTGAGGCTCAAAAGCAATCGTGGCATCGTGGACATGCGGAGCATGATCGTGGTGAAATTCAGCGATGAGGTGAAGAAAAGCGGCGAGACCACCGTGCTCGTCAGGGCATTCCGCATTTCGAGGAGCGGCAAGTCCGTTGAAGTCCCGGTTCCCCTTTATTCCTGGGTGGATACCAGCGGCAGGATGCAGTATATCGCCCGCAGGGCTGACATCAAGGATGCAGAGATAGAATTGAGCGGAATGAACGAGTTTGACAGGATCAAGATAGTGGTTTACGACCCGAATGAGGGACAGCCCACACCTTCACAGACTTTCATTTACACGCTCAGGAAAACTGGATTCTCTTTCGGTTCAGTCACGGGTGGGCCTTCGCCTCACATTTCCACCGTGCCGATAGTGGTGTTGCAGAAAGGAGCCACACCGGCCTACAAACCGGCGATGTCTTTCACTTTTTATCGCGTCTCCCGCAACCCGATCGTAGAGCATTTTGGACTCTTTGTCTCGTTCTACCAGGCCGATACCAGAAAACCGGGGATAGGATTCGGCTTCGCTGTTACCTCGCCTCAGGGCGACATTCTCCAGCTCGGTGCAAGCTTTGAATTTTCTCTTGGCGGGACGACTGAGCAGTCCACGACCGAAGAGAAAACCAGCCAGAAATTCATTATCGGAACCACGATAACCGCTCCGATAGAGATTTTGCTCAATACAATCCAGGGAGCTGGTGGAAAGGTCACAGGCGATTGAAAATGAACGGGTAGGGGACATGGTGAATACCGAAAAACTGCTGAAAATCCTCAAAATTATCGTCGTATTCGAGGTCGTGATTTCGATATTGCCTCTCGCACTATCTTTCTACAATTTCGTGGCGATACCTGCGCCACACCGTGACCCCTACCCGATGTTTATCCTCACCTTCCTTATCATAGCAGCACTATTCGTCTCAATGCGGCTGATCCTTTTCTTCGTCAGTCAGCTATCTCAGGCGATCATGAAATTCGTTATCGGGCTGGTCGTGCTGTTAGGTGGTCTGGTCATCGTCCTTGAAGGGATTTACATGGCGGCCATTTACGGGAACTGGAAGCTCTATTTGCCTTATCTCGTCATTTTTCTGTTTTATCTGCTCCGTTTCTACTGGCCAGTTAAAGGGATAGTCGAGGAGATGGAGGAGATTTAAAGGTCGATAACGTCAAAGGTGTTGTTTAACATATCGACTATCAACAGCCTGTTGATCAGATTTTCCCCCATTCCACAGAGCAGTTTGACCGTTTCAGAGGCCTGAATAGAAGCGACCGCAACGACGAGAGGCGGGTAAACCGGGACAGGACCGCTGTCCTCGACTGCCTCAAATATTTCCCTCAGGGTCTGGGTCAGGCCGTAGCGGATCACTGTAACCTGGCCGTGAAACCGCGCAACTCCACCGTGAACGAGTGGGATATCGGCTTCTTCTGCCATTTCATCAAGGATGAACCTGTCGCTGAAGCTGTCGAGGCAATCGACGATGACGTCAACGTCGGGCATGTCGAAATTCGCGTCGATCTTGACTTTGTGAGGCATCACTTTTGTGTGAGCCGAGATCTCGGCAAGCCTTTTCTTTGCGATCTCCACTTTGGGCTTCCCAATGTCTTTTGATGTGTAAAGCAACTGACGGTTCAGGTTGCTCTCTTCCACGGTGTCATGGTCAACGATGTGCAGGGTGCCGATCCCAGTTCTGACGAGCAACTGGGCGACGGTGGAGCCAAGGCCG
Source organism: Caldifarciminota bacterium (assembly GCA_027064565.1). Taxonomy (GTDB): domain Bacteria; phylum Hydrothermota; class Hydrothermia; order B15-G9; family B15-G9; genus WGAI01. The sequence continues at coordinate 7,477 of JAMOPK010000277.1, forward strand.
CCAAGGCCAGCGATGAGGACACTGCTGCGCTGGAGTTTTTTCAGGCAATTACTGCCCAGAAGGCCGGCGTGCCTGTCGAAAATCGGGTTTATCAACAACTTAGCCGCCTCCGGCCGGTGGGAATACAGCGACCCTGTCGCCGGGCTTCACGAGGGTGTCGAGTCCGTTCAGGTGGTGGATGTTCTTGCCGTTCACCAGAATCATCGTCCCGCGTTTGATCTTATCCCCGTCCATGAGTTTGGCGGATATGTCGGTTCCAAGTTTCTCGGAAGCGATAGAAATAAGCTGACGGACCGTGACTGGCCCGTCAGCCTCGATTTCGAGTCCGGCCACCCCAAGGACAAGCCTCAGGGTGGCAAAAAACTCGATTTTTATTCGATTCCCAGTTCCTTTAGTTTCTCCTCTGTCGGTATCCCTTCTTTCGTCCATCCTCTGACCTCGTAATATTTGGGCAGCAGCTCGTCCAATTTCACCACAGCGCCCTTGTTGGGGCCATCCGGCATGGGTTCCTCAAGGAACCTCTTGGGCAGTTTGTCCTCCTTGGGGTCAATGCCGGCCTTGAGGTTATAGACGCGCTCGAGATTCCATATCCTCTCGCCAGCCTTCATAACTTCTTCGGTGGAAATATCCCATCCCGTAGCTGCTGCAAGCAGATCGCGGTAGTCGTCAGCGCCAAGTGCGAAGGAGGAGAAGAGGCAAAGCCCCTCGGAATCGATGACAGCTGTGAGGTCCTGGAAGATTTTAACCCATTCTGCCTTTCCTTCAAGGCTCTGTGGATCCAGTTTCTCAGGCACACCGAGGATCTCCGGTGAGATCATGTAGCCGCGGACGTGGCATCCACCGCGGTTCGACGTGGCATACTCGAGAGCATGACCCTGAACACCGCGCGGGTCATAGGCCGGCAGTTCCTGCTTCTTTACAGACATGGAATACTCAGGATGGCCATAGGATTCGGCAAAACGATAGGAACCTTCTGCAAGCTTATCACCGAGTCCTTCACGATATGCGATCTTGTAGGTGTAATAGACAATCGCCTCGGAATTACCGAACCGGAGTTCTGGGCCTTTCTGCAGGTCTTCTTTGGGCAGGATGCCACGCTCATACAGCTCCATAGCGCAGGCTATCGTTGCTCCAGTGGAAATGGTGTCGAGGCCGAGGTCGTTACACAGGAAGTTGGCTTCTGTGATAGCGTTGAGGTCGGAAACGCCGCAGTCCGCGCCAAAAGCCCATCCAGTTTCGTACTCAGGACCTTCCCCCTCAAGCCCCGTCGGAAGCTTTGTTACCCTACCACATCCTATTGGGCACGCATAACAGGCACGATTTTTAATAAGGTATCCCTTTTCAACGAGTGCTTCTCCCGATACTTCGTAGGTTTTCTCAAACACACCGGTCTGGAAATTGCGCGTTGGATAGAGACCATTCTGGTTGATGATGTTATCCAGAACTTTCGTTCCCAGTTTCGGCAGTCCTTCACCGGTGATAGAGTCTTTGCGCAGAGTATCGGTCTTTTCACGAATTACGTGAAGGAATTTGTCAGTGGCGGCTTTAGGTTTTTTGCTGCCCTTGACGATCACCGCTTTCAGCATCTTGCTGCCCATCACGGCACCGACGCCCGTTCTTCCCGCAGCACGATGTTTGTCGTTGATAACAGCGGCAAACTTCACAAGGTTCTCGCCTGCCGGCCCGATGCAGGCTACTTTGGCGCGAGAGAGTCCCGTCTCCTCCTTCAGTTTATCGGTCGTGTAGTGAGTGCCTTTGCCCCAGAGATGAGATGCATCGCGAATCTCCACCTGATCGTCGTTTATGTAGATATAGACCGGCTTGTCAGATTTGCCTTCGACGATAAGCATGTCATATCCGGCATGTTTGAGTTCGGCTCCGAAGAATCCACCTGAGTTACTGGAAGCAATTGTCCCGGTGAGAGGTCCTTTTGTGACCACCATGTAACGTCCTCCAGTGGGAGCGGCGGTTCCGGTGAGCGGCCCGGTGGCGAATATCAGCTTGTTCTCAGGGCTGAGAGGGTCAACTTTGGGATCCACTTCCTTGTAGAGGTAGTATGAAGCAAGTCCACGACCTCCTATGTATTTGCGGAGATACTCCTCAGGTATATCTTCAACCTTTATCTCGCCTGTGCTCAGGTTGATCCTGAGCAGTTTACCGGTGTATGTTCCTAACATCTCAACACCTCCCATGTTTGAAGAAATCCTCTCCTTTCCAAACACGGGAGGCGATGCAGGTTTCCCTGCACACCCATTGGCCACGCACCATGGGCATTAAGCCTTTAGGTGACAGTGGCTCGGAGAGGTTTAAAATCGTTGATTTCTCAAAATAATGAACAACCAGTCAACCGGGTTAATTTTTACACAAAAGAGAACGGTTTTCAAGTTCCGCCGGATAGTATTCCAAAAAGTCTTACTGAGATTTGAAGCCCTCGATTTTTAGAAGCAGTTTTGACAACCGGGCTATCCCTACTCTGTTTTTTCTGATAAATGGGGCAGGTGGGCGGATGCTTTGCCCGACAACAGATTTGATCTGGCTGGCATCCTTGATCGGCGAAAATCCTGTTCTGGCGAATACACCCGGCGATGCGTTTATAATTTCCAGCCTTATGGGAGGAGAAGATGAAAGTCTTTCGTTTCGATGAGATTGATTCCACAAATCTTGAGGCGTGGAGAAGGATAGAGGCCGGCGAAG
>JAMOPK010000278.1 GCA_027064565.1 Caldifarciminota bacterium
TGCGATGAAGGGGTGGTATTCGCCGTCGCCGAGTAAGTGGCGCTCTATCTTGTAAAGCTCCAGCCTGACGAGGTGCCGATAACTTACGTTCCGCTTGAGGCCACGATGCTTGATGGTCGTCCGCAATCTGTTTTCCCATTCCTTGAGGAATATCTGGCGTCCCTTATCGCCAAGGTATATCCCGCCCATCTCCTCCCTGAAATGCGACTTTTTGATGATCTTGCGGTTGAGAAGGGCGAAGATGGTCCGATCCACAAGCACGGGTTTGAACACCTCGGCAACATCAAGGTTCAGGGTGAACCGTCGGAAATTCGTAGCATGAAGATACCCGATCCTTGGGTCGAGATGAGTTCTGTAAATCTGGGACAGCACAAGGACATAACATAGGCTGTTTCCGAAACTTATCATGGCATTCAGGCGGTTACGGGGCGGACGCCTTGTCCGGGAGTCGAAACCGAAATCGGGATTGCTGATTATTCGGTCAAATCCGTTGTAATAAACCTCCCTGACGTTGCCCTCCAGCGCCATAAGTTCATTGATGTCACCTGTGTCCCGGACATTGGTTATCTTTCCGTTTATGTAGTCGATGAGGTCATTGAGCTCGATGCCACGATTGTTGTAGTAACTCAGCACCTTCAACATGTTCCTCATGGCGCCGCGCACGAAACGGCGGGCAAGATCAAGCCTTTTGTCCTCGTCAAGGTAATGCTCGGCCTGTTTTAGGATCATCATCCCGGAGTTGTAGTGCTCACGGGGATAAAAACTCCCGACGTAATAACCGTGATGGTTGAAAAAATGGAGGATAATTTCCTTCTGCGACATGTATTCCAGCAGTTTTTTGTTGATGGTGACCTCGCCGAAGATGTAGATTTCGGAAAGCGTCTCAACAGGGACGTATTTCGGCTTTTCGCCTTCCCGTTCAAAATAAACGGTGTTCTGTTTACGCCTCAATTGTCCATTTGAAAAGATATAGACGGCTTTTTTCATAACGTCAGAATTTTAAAGTAAAAGCCCCCCGAAATGGGGGGCCTTTGAGGCAGTCACAGCCAAAGGCGGCAGCGCCTTACTGGCCGTTGCGTTTGACTTCAAATTTGTATTGTCCGTTTTCAGCGTCGATCACGATGGTATCGCCTTCTTTGACCTCGCCCTTCAGGATCAGCTCCGACAGTTTGGTCTCGATGGATTTCTGGATGGCGCGGCGCATCGGCCTCGCACCGTAAAGCGGGTCAAAGCCCTCGGCCATCAACAACTCTTTGGCACGGTCGGTAAGCTCGATCCTGATATTCTGCTCGGCGAGACGCTGATTCAGCCGTTTGATGAGCAGATCAATGATCTGGAACACATGCTCCCGCTTAAGCGGATGGAAGACCACAATCTCGTCGATCCTGTTCAGGAATTCCGGCCTGAAGTAGCTCTTGACCTCTTCTAAGACCCGTTTCTTGGCCTCTTCGAATTTCTTATCGAATTCCTCCTCAAGTCGGCGCTCCTCCTCTTCCAGTTTCTTGAGTTCCTCTTTGCGCTGATCCTCAGGCAGCTTCTCGGCATCGCGACGACGTCTGGCAAGCTCGTCAAATCTCGGTTTGAACTCGTCCATCAACTGGGTCAGGTAACGGCTTCCGAGGTTGGAAGTCATGATGATGACCGTGTTCCTGAAGGACACGGTGCGGCCCTTGGAATCGGTCAACCTGCCGTCATCCAGAATCTGGAGCAGGATGTTGAAGACATCCGGATGCGCTTTCTCGATCTCATCGAACAGGATGACAGAATAGGGTTTGCGGCGCACCTTTTCGGTCAGCTGTCCGCCCTCCTCATGGCCCACGTAGCCCGGAGGCGCACCGATCAGCTTGGCCACGGAGTGTTTTTCCATGAACTCGGACATGTCGAGCCTA
>JAMOPK010000279.1 GCA_027064565.1 Caldifarciminota bacterium
CTGAAATCATAGAAGACAGGCACATCAAGCCGCACGAAACCTCAGGGTTCTGGGATGAACTGCCCGGCGAGGAGCTTTGATTTGGGCATCGGAAGGCTCTGACCCATGCGGGCTTTGATTTACATCCTGCTCCTTCAGACGGTCCGGTTCGACACCGTCAAAATCGACGGCCGTGTCCCGCTCCCCCCATCGGCCTTTCGGTCCCTGATCAAATCCCATTTCCCGCTCCCGGCAGTTCGGGACTCGGTCGAATCCTTTTTCGACGACCTGCTCATCGAACTGCGTGACCACGGCTTCCCCTATGCCGAAATCCGGCCGATGAGCAGCGAATTCGTGGATGGAAAATGGATCCTCAGGCTGAAACTGACCTGTGGTCAGCCTGCGATCGTCGAAAGCGTTGTGGCAGAGGGTGAATGGCGGGGCTACAGCGGAGCCATCGCTTCGCTTTTGAACGTGAAGGGCAAAATCTTCAACATCGGGGCGGTCCGCAAAGCCAGCCGGGGGTTTCTCTCAGATTACGGTGTCTCGATCGACACCTTCTGGTTCGAGCCTCTGGACAGGGGTTCACTCCTGCACGTGAAGCTCACCGATCGGCGCAGGGAGTCGGTGGTGGGAGCATTGAGCTATCAGAAGGAGAGCGGCCCGATTGGCCGAATAGAGGCCACACTCAACCGCACTTTAGGTGGATTCCAGTCGATGCACTTCCGCTGGCTCAGACAGGGGCCTCAGTCACAATCGATAGAGCTGAGCTACAAAAACCCATGGCTGGCGGGCAACTCCATCGGCGTGGACGCCGAACTCAGCTATGAGGTGGATGGGAATTACATCCTCTCAAAGGCCTCGGCCGTGGTTTTCAGGCGGTTTCGGGGCATGGAGATGGGCATCGGCGGCGGGATCAGGCGCGGGACGGTCTCCAACAGGTTCGGCGTGCTGAGCCTTTCCTCCCGGACCGTTTTCTGGAGAGCCGAGTTATCATCCGGGGAGGTCAGGACGAAATTGAGGCTCCTCAGGGAGTTTCAGCAGTCGTCAACTTCCGCCATCCTTTTGCAGTGCGGCTGGTTCGGCACGTTCACCGACGGCGAAGCGTCCGAAAGGTTCAGGTTCGGCGGGCCGCCAGAATTCACGGGCACCATCCCTGACGGGCTGGTCTTTTCCAATGCGCTCTGGGGGGCTTTGAAATTGAGTTACAGGAGCGTCTTCGCCTTTCTCTCGGCGGGCAAGTTCGACGGCCGGGAGGTGGTGAAATTCGGGCCAGGCCTGTCAACCGGTAAGTTCAACATCAGCCTGGCCCTTCCGGATCTCCTGCTGACTGTGGACTTCAGGGCGTCCTTCTGATCACTCGCTGAACTTGAAAGTCGTATAGACCATGAAGCTGGCGCCGTGTTTCCACGCATCCGGCGGCAGCCCGGCCTTGACCGCAAGGTGGCTCAGGGTCTCCTCCCTCGTCCAGCACTGCTCGATCGGCACTTCCGGCAGATACGTGGCATGGTGCCCGTCCTTTTCAAGGATGATGCCGTGTAGCCCCGGAATGTAGTCCCGATAGCTCTTGATTGGACGCGGCCCCATGGTATAGACCGAGATGGCTATCTTTATCTTTTTCAGCTCGTCCGCCGAGAGCGGCCTGAAACGCGGATCCTCGAACGCCGCGGCGACCGCCATCTCCTGAACCGTCCTCCAGAGCGGCTCATTGGAAACATGTCGGCCGATGCACCCTCTGAGCATCCCGTTTTCCGTGATGGTCACGAAAACGCCTCTGTGCTCTAAAAGTCGGGGGTCGGTGACTTTGTAATCCGGCGGTTTCCGCCCCTCAAGATGCGCCTCGATCGCCTCCCTTGCGACCCTGAGCAAAAACTGCTTCTCGCTCTCGTTCAGCAGCTCTTTGCGGT
>JAMOPK010000280.1 GCA_027064565.1 Caldifarciminota bacterium
GATGGTCTCGGCAAAGATCGAGGCTCCGCCATCAGGCAGGTCATCCCTCGTGACCGATGTCAGGATCACGTAGGAAAGGCCGATTTCCTTAACAGCCTCCGCCACACGGCGGGGTTCATCACGATCAACTGCTCCGCGGGGATGTCCGGTTTTGACAGCGCAGAACCTGCAATTTCGCGTGCAGACGTCGCCAAGAAGCATAAACGTGGCCGTGCCCGAGCCCCAGCATTCAAAAATGTTCGGGCATCTGGCCTCCTCGCACACGGTGTGGAGCCTGTGGCGCTTGATGATCCGGCTCACGCGGACCATGTCCTCGTTCGTCCGAATCCGAATCTTCAACCATTCTGGCTTTCTCTGGAGTTTCATTTCCATTCTCCCTTTTGAAGTTCGGAAATTTTAAGCCCAAAAACCAACAAAATCGAAGGAGCGAATTGGCCCATCAAAAACGCTATCCACATCTTCTCATGCCTCAGCCGCCAATTGACAGCCTGCCTTATCTTGCGTATCCTATATGACTGACCAGTCAGTCAGCAGAAAAAGGAGGCTTTCGATGATGAAGAAATTTATCGCGATAACAGTGGTCGCCGCAGTGGTTGCCGGATGCTCTGGCGGCAAAAAGACCGAAAACAACAGCACTGCAAATAGACAAAAACTGCTTGTCAAAACTATTCAGGCTCCCAAAGGTTATATTGCAGAGAGATTGACCTATTACGGCACGGTGGCCGGGGCAAAGGAGGCCCAGATATTCCCGGATATGCCCGGCAAGCTGATCGAATACAAGGTCAAAGAAGGCCAGCGTGTTAGCAAGGATCAAGTCATCGCCCTGCTTGACCGTTCCATCCCCGGCATGAACTACGAGCCACTTGTGGTCAAATCTCCGATCAGCGGTATCGTGGCATTCACCTACGCCAGGCCTGGTCAGATGTGTGCGCCGCAAATGCCCATAGCGCTTGTGGTTGACAACAGCCGGCTTGAGGTGCAGGCCGATGTTCCGCCTGATGAACTCCCGCTAATCAAAGCCGGACAGAAAGCGATCATATACACCGATGGCGATTCCGTTATCGCGAAGGTGAAATCGGTCTCCGCAGCTGTCGATCCAATGCGCAAGGTCGGTCAGATCAAAGTAGCTGCCAGCAGCTCAAAGCTCTGCTCCGGAATGCTCGTTAAGGTGGATGTGATACTGCGCGAGGCAAAGGATGCCGTGATCGTCCCATCTTCGGCCGTGGTAAAATCCGACGGCAAGACGTTCGTTTTCGTCGTCGAGGACGGCGTGGCGAGACAACGTGAGGTTAAACTCGGCATCGAGGATAACAACCAGTATGCGGTCGTTTCAGGCCTTCAGCCCGGCGAGACTATCGTCGTGGAAGGCGCTGAAGGTCTTTCTGATGGCCAGCCTGTGGAGGTGGCAAAATGGTAAAATTCTCGGTGCGCCACCCGGTATCCATCACAATGTTGATAGGTATCCTGGTGGTGCTTGGTCTGGTTTCCCTTTCGAAGATGGGCCTCGACCTGATGCCCGATGTCTCCTTCCCATCGGTTACGGTGGTCACCAATTACGAGGGCGCCGCTCCTGAAGAAGTCGAAAACATGGTGACAAAACCCATCGAGGAAGCGGTGTCCCGAATCAACGGCGTAAAGCGTGTCTATTCCGTCTCTTACGAAGGCGTCTCAATGGTCACCGTCGAGTTCGAATGGGGCAAAGACATAGACTTTGCCGCTCAGGATGTGCGTGACCGCATAGGCCTCATTGAAAAATACCTGCCGAGAGACGCGGACAAGCCGTTCGTTCTCAAGTTCGACATGTCCATGATGCCCGTGCTCGAAATCGCTGTCACATCCGACAAAAGGTCTCCTGAGGAAATCAAAAAGCTGATGGACGACCGG
>JAMOPK010000281.1 GCA_027064565.1 Caldifarciminota bacterium
CTTGATACAGATGTTGTGCAGGCAGAGACCGAATCATTGTCCGGTACTCCATCGGTGATGAACCAGATGTGAACCGTCCTGTAACTGGATAGGTCTTTTCCGTTGAACTTATTCTGCAGAGTGTCGAATGCCTTGCTGAACATGGTGGAATCCCTTTTCCCCTTCATTTTGACAGCGAGCGAATCGATCCAGTGGGTGGAATCATTCTCGAAATCCTCCCACTTCATCGTTGTATCCTTGATAAGCACTGTTTCTGAACCAAACCCCAGAACCATTATGTTGAAAGTATTCCGAGAGTCTGGCTGGAAGATATATCTATTTTTTAGAAGCTTAACTAAACCTCGTATTCCTGTGGTCTTCGCAAACACATTTTTGTAGATTCCACTCATATCGAATAAAAGAACTATCAATCCGGAATCTTCCCTATCTGGCATTCTCGCGATTTCAGACATAGGATATCTATAAAATTCATTGTCTAAATTGAACATTTTATTGCTATCTTCAGAGAAATATCCCTCCAACTTTTGGGATTCCATAACAAATATAGAATCGGGATGTTTGCCATAAAGGATAGCGGTATTGGGATACTTTTTATTTAGCACTTCGTAGATGGAATCGTCAGGTTCTTCATGTGTTACGAACATGGGTGTCCATCTCACTTTTGGGGATTCTTCTGCGAATATTTCGAGCGCTTCCTGACTAATAAAAAACCACACCTTTTGATTTTGGCTGAGAAACGAAACTTTGCTGGCTTTCCACATATCCGAAGAAAATTCTGGAGGGTTGCATCTATGGATGAAACGCACCACTCGTATAAATGGGATTTGAGTATCCATAATCATCTCCGTAGCTACGAAAGATCGAATTTCTCCGAAACCAGTGTATACACCTTTTTCATACAACGGAGCCAAGATCCTGACGGTTACACTTTCTTCTCTTGACGCAAGGAAACGTTCCCGGAGCAGTGTCCTTATCATACGATTTATGTACATATCAGCATCAACAGTGCTGTCCTCGAAGACAAATCCAGGATCAACAAATACATTGAAATCGGATTTCTCTTTTTCCCACGATTCCCTCAGGGAAGATGACATCAGAAGTGCCACCGCTGTAATGAGCAAAAGCAACGACCATTCCCTACCTTTCATTTTGGCCACCTCCCAATTTACCGGTGTTAGGTGTCTCTTTTTTGGATTCTGCCTTTTGCTTATCCCCCTTTTTCCTATTCTTGTTTTTGATACAGGAAAGGACAAGCAAGCTCACGGACACAGGACCGGAGATCAGAAAAAGTAGAAAAAAGCCAAGTTGCACTGCGTAAATGAAGGTTAAGAACACAAGCGTTGTAAATATAACTTTACCTTTTTCTTCTCTGTGTGATGAACTATAAATCTTCGTGAGCGAGATGAACTCGACGAACTTGCCTTTGAATTCATTGGAACATAGATAAGAAGGAATATCCTCTTTTAAGATGTTATCTCGACTCGTGTTAGCTGTATCCTTGTCAATGGCGTTTGCGGCCTCATTTTGATCAGTTGAATCACTACAATAGATAGCGAATAAGCTTTTTATTTCGGGTTCTAACACCCACTTCCTTGTGCCCCAATAACCAACAGCTGCCACCAGTGTAAGTATAAGGAAAATTTGAAACATTCCGGTTAGACCGATCCTGAAAGTTTCGTCAGGGTCATAGGCGATGAATTTGATTATCCTGAAAGCTGTATAAAACATCACCAGAGGCACGAGGGAGACAATAGCTATAACAATCCAATAGTTTGCCATGACAACCCTCCTGTTTTTATCTATGAAATATCGAGAGCATAAATAAGGGTATAATGTCTTCCCTCTCCTGTAACGACATCACGAAAGTAAATCGGGACCATATCATAATCTTTTGTCAACCTGTCAAATACTACTTTGAGCGGCGTGGGAGAGTCCACAGTAAAAATTTTTATAGGATAAGATGGAATCTCCCTTCTTTTATATTTGTTGATTCTCTCACCAATATATTTGAAAAGTTTATTGCCTTTATCTGTGAGGAGACATCTCCCCACAAGTATCGCAGAAAAAAGCGGGACATCTATTATGTCCATGATCAAACTCCCCCAGAAATTGGTATTGTTGCTCTTTCTATGCATTTGAGACATCTTTTTCCTGAAATTTTTGAGGATTGTTTCGCCAAGCAGAAACGAATTCACATTTAACCTTAAATAAAAAATTGCGTTTTTCTCTCCATGTTGTTTTCTCTCCCCATAACTCTCATTATTCCACTTCCTGAGTTGCCATAAAATATCGATCATATCTTCCATGGATAATTCTTCTTTGCAACTCTGACTTACAAGATGATAGAAAGAAATACTATTTTCTTTTCCTGAAAGATTGTTTCCAATGTCTTGGATAGCTCTAACTTTCGCAAGATCAACATCCAATTCGGCTATACCTGAGAAATTTTTTCTGTGATTGACTGTATTCTTTGTCCCAACTATCCTATGCAATCCTCGTATGACAAACCACTGCTCCTGAATCGTCTTTCCTTCATCGTCTTTTTTCATTTTAACTTTGAACATTATTTCATTGCCTATCAAAACTGCATTTCTGACTGTGGGAGGGGGATTTTTGAGAGGGACAATTGTGACATTTGTGCTGCCATCGACGCTACCGAGATTGCGGTAACTGAAAATGTCATAAAGGGCATCTATCATTCCCGGAACCCTTCGGGATATATCGAAAAGGATGTCCCTAACCCTCTTTGCGCTAAAAATGAAGTCTTCTTCACGCCGCTGTCCCCTATTTCCCCGGCCCTTCAACAACAATTTTCTAATTTTTTGTAATCGTTGAGCATCTTTTTCATCCGGAACCACCGCACAGATCTGGGCATTAGAATTTCCCATAGTGATCTCGGATACGGCAGAGACGAGGCTTTGGAGTGAGAGTTTCTCCCCCACATCATCAATTGGATTGTCCTCTCCAGCGATGTCGATTATGCCAAATTCGTGGGCTGCTGCCATATCAGCGAGGTGAAGGACATCGGGGTCGCCTAACGAGCCGTCGATCACCCACAGCCTTGAATAGACGGGGGAACCAGTAGCCGATATGAACTGAATGTCCCGTATCTGGCGAGATACAAGAATAATGTCTCTCGGTAACACTCCACGCCTTGATGCATATTCTCGAACGATTTCCTTTATCAATTTTCTGTCGCCCCATATTACAGCATGATCTCGGAGTCTCAGTCCGGTGGGTTTATCTTTGAGTCTGTGGTGTTTCAACCTGAGAGTTAGTTTTTCAAGCCATGCGTTGAGGTAGGTTTCAAACAGGATCAGAGTGTTTAATATCAGAATTAACAAACCCGGCCCTATGTGTGGATAGTCAAGGGGGACCTCCTCTGCAGAAATATTACCTCCAAGAAGCCAGACAAATGAAATCGATAGGAGCCTGAGCGGATGCCTGATTATGTGTTCTGCAACCTGAGACCCCGGTAGTGTTTTTGCCCTTGTTAATTCTATGAAGATATAAACACTTATCCAGTTGAACACATAAAGTATCAGGAAATCCACCACACTGGGATCGTAATATCGCCTTTCGATTCTCCTGACCAGCGTCGCATGGCGGGTGCCTTTCTCGAGTTCTGGTAGCAAAAAAGCAATAACTAACATGGTTATTGAGATGGGAATAGCGCTGTTCATGGAGGAGATACCATATGATAGAAAATCGAAGAGCCACAGGGCAACAGTTGAGAAAATGGAAAAGAACATTGCACCTGCGAACACCTTACATTGCAGATCAGCCGAGAACCTCAACAAAATAAACGCAAAAGAATAGCTTACAACCAGAGAGGCCACCAGAAGATATAATGAGTTTTCCATGGTGAGTACTCCCTTTACATCGGCTTAAATCAAAATATCTCTGGCCTTGCTTTTGTAAAGCAAATCTTCAAATTCATCCTTTTCCAATTCGGAACCGTTTAGCTTCCCTGTTACAACAAACTTCATGGTTTCATTGAATCCTAATTCCCTATCCAAATACAGGAAAAACATAAATCCACCCATATACATGAAATTCAGCAGCTTCTCAAAATTTTTATTCCTTTTGATTTGCCCATCTTCCTTATCGATTGATTTTCTGACAAATTCCTGATCCGTCCACAGCTTCTCGCTTGTTAGCTGGTAAGTAAGGCCATAATATTCCGCAATTTTGTAAGCTCCCCATTGTGCAAACCCTTCAAAGGCAAATAGTGAATAAAGGAAATTACTTTTACTTTTGATCAATTGATTGACGGGCTTAAAATTGGATAAGTATTGGGTGATGAGTTTAAGGCCCTCAAATCTTGTAAAAATTCCTTGTCCGCCAACAAAAGTGCTAAATTCCTCTTCGAGGTTGCAATTAGCTATATTTCCTTTGAGTTCGACAGCATGGAAATACTCATGGGCAAATACAAAATGCCATTCTTCTTCCCTGAGTCTTATGGACAGAACGATTCTGTTTTTGTCAGGCTCGTAATAACCGAGATCGCCTTCATTCTGGGGCTTATAGAGTTCAATAGTAGGCTCCTGCCCTCGCGGTATGGCAAGTCCACACTCTTCGTTTTGCAATGTGAAAACAAATCGGCGTTTCAAAACATCCTTTATCTCATCCGATAACTTAAGCATGTAAGCTTTGTTGTTTATCCCTACCAGACGGATATACTTCTTTTCGAGCGCTTCATCCATCTTTCCAACTGCACTTCCAAGAACCAGAATCGCATTCAGCTTGTCAAAAGAAGAACTATCTTGAATAACCTCTTTATAATGACCGTCCTTAAGTGTCCTATCCACCTCCCATTCCGGCGGATAAAAGTCGTGTTCCTCAGGGCATCGGTAGTTCCCGAGGCATATCGGGCAACCTGTGGCACAGGGACAGGATGTCAGGATAGAGTAGGCTAACTCAACGAGTTGGGGCACCGATTTTTTCAAAAGTCTGGCAAATCCAAGTCCACGAGACGCGTCAAAAAACAGTATCCCCTTACGAGGCCCTTTCCCAATATCAATATCAGCAATATGAATCTCTATTTTGTCAAAATCTTTGGGATACATCATTTTTACAGCTGAAAGGAACGCATGAAGTATAACATGGAGAACCTTTCTGTAACTCTCTCCACTCAGCTCTTCATTTTCTGGCACAACATCTAACCACCGGGAGTCTCCAGTTTCCTTTTTGAGATTCTCTGCGATTTTTTTGAACTTTTTTATTATTTTGGATGGCTCAAACATCACAGCAAAAGCATTTTCAACATTAATCCGCCTTTTTATAGGCTTTTTAAGCCTGACATGTGTTATGTCGCCGAGGTTTATTCCAAGGGGATATTCCTTAAAACCCATGATCTTTTCGTTAACTACGATGTTCCGGAGTTCCATAATGCTAAACGACACAGAATTTCGTCCGGAAGTTATCGACTGTATCGGTATCTTTTCCTCTTTTTCTCTGACCTCGATCTTCTCGAGTTTGCTAAATTTATAAGTTATTTTCTCCCGATCAGTTTCCTCGACAAAAACCGTTCGCTTTTCATGATCTATTGTAACCACTGAATAGAGTTTATTGGCTACTCTCAATATGAAACCCGTCATAGCGATGTTTTGAACTCTGTCGCTTTCTACAAATTGGAGTATTTTGGAGGGATCGTTGGATAGAACCACCTTATAGGTATCTCTGCCACGGTCCCACATGAACACCTCGGTCTGTGAGGTTTCGCTTTCAAATATGGGCTTGTAATAACACTTGTAATCGTTTTTCCTGTTGCATTCTTTACGGAATTTACGCCCGTCTCGAATAAGTTTTTTTCTGATACCGGGATCTGAAATGAAGTTGTTGAAGAAATCCTCTTCCTCACCGCCTTCCGGAATATGATGGAAGAGAAACTTTTCGAGATATTCGATGTCATTATCATTTAGCAACATTCTTGGTCTGAATTCCGGAGAATAAGCCTGTTTTCGCAAGGTTTTCATTGAAAACTGGTCGGTTGGATGCTCAGAAGGCACCACAAAGATGTTGATGCTCTTATGGTTTTCTTCTTGGGCTTTATCTCCAAGGTGCCGTAGCTCCTCCAAGATATTGTAGTAGTAAGGGTGGAATCCTGTCACCACAAATGACGTGACCGATGAATATTGCTCTTCTGAGATTTCGTAAATGCTACTCGCTATTTTAACGCTTCCAATATGTATGTCCTTCTGTTCCTGAGATTTTTGTGATATACTAAAGGCAATATCTTTGACGTCCCTTTCTATTTCAAACTTCTGGTGTGTGGAAAATGGGACTCCGGATGCAATTATCATTACATTTTCCCCCAGTGCCATAAGCGTGCCGGCCAGTTGTTTTATTTCCTCAACATAATTCTTTCGCTTGAGTCGTACGCTTGTGCTGCCAAGCTGCCCCATTGCTATTTCCATTGGAGGGAGCCAGATATGGAATGTTTTCTTTTTGACCGGGGAGAAATCACCTTTGATCACCGAGATCCCGCTTTTACCCGTCAATTTTTTTGCCAACTCCTCCGCATTTTCAAATTCAGTGCTGGAAGTTAGAAGGTATCTTGGTGAACTTTCAAATTTGCTGTTATATCGCCAGTTGAAATAACGGAACAGGAGGCTCAATCCAGTTAGCATAGGCGTGGGGAATGCAAAAAGCTCATCCACAACTATAAGGGGTGTCCCAATTGTCAGGAACCTTATCGCCTCTGGTGAGCGGATGAAAGATTTGATTTCCTCCCTCAGCATATCAGCTGATATTACCACTATATCAGGCGAAAGGAGGTCATTGACCTGTTTCCCCTTGTTGACCCCGACAATGGTATAATCGGAATGCCTCCGATTTCGCCTGTAAACGACTATCCCGAACTGTTTCCGCTCGTTGAGTCCATTGAGAATTTTTCGATATCGTATGTCCACACTTTCATCATCAGGAAGGACAAAAACAGCGTTACCGTTTCCCTTAAGGACCCAATTCAACGAAATGAATGTGGCTGCTGTGCTCTTTCCGCTGCCGATAGGGGTGAGTATCAAAACGTCGTTGCCGTTCTCGAACTCCAGAAGGGCATTCAGTTGATGTCGATAGAGAACATCGTCCCTTTCTTCACATATCTGGTAAATGGGTGTGTTCCTCAAGACTTCGGGCCATTGATATGTGGGAACCGCGTCGCCTTCGAATTCTTGAATTACCTCTTCATAGACCCTCTGACCACGGTAGCTTTTCTGTTGCATCAACAGTTTTATTGGGTCTATGTAGGGAGGAGCTTCTTTCTCTGGTTCCTCTTTTTCCTTTTTGATTGCAGGTCTGGGATGTGTGACCATTATATACAGACTCAATGTCAGAGGAAACCCCAACCAGAAGATCCACAGAAAACGCAAACGCGGTTGTGCATCCGGCGAGAGCATCGCCAGTGAGAGCAACCCAATAGCAGGCAAAGACTTTTTGAGCCAGTATCTACCTTTTTCCGATAACGGTTTTATCCAAATATCCGGGAGTCTTCCCGATCTTTTTTCAGCGATTTTCAGGTTCACAACTACAATGATATAAAGCAATAATGCAAGGATGCCGCCTGAGACGATTGGTCTGGAAAGCGCTAAATAGAGCAATCCGTTCGACCATCTCAGAAGGACAATCACTATGAGGTAAACAATTAACCATACCACAAAGAGCCAATGGTAAAACAGTTCCTTATTGTTTCTCATTTTCCTTTCCTCCTGAAAACGCGGAAATTGGTATGTCCCACACAAGTTTGACGAGCATAATCGCTGCCAGCCTGAGGCGATTTGATTTGTTTACAAGCATGTTCTGGCCAGAAACGCCCCACATATCACTTATTACGCTTGTAAACTTTGGTTCATCATTTGGAATCAATCCCCAGAGTTCGTAGTTTGTTGAAAATGAGAGCTGAAGCGGCGTCAAATTCACAACCCTGTTTCTCAACCTCTGAACTATCACTGATTCTATTTTCTCCGATGCAAAATCAAACGCTTTTGAAAATAGCTCTTGAGCATCACCGATTCTTCTCCTCAATTTTCTACGCACTTCTTTTTTCAAGGCATTCCAGTCCCAGTTAATATCTTCTACGACAAATCTTTTTACGGTTTCCAGGAAATCCTTGAAGTTATCCTCGGCAACTTCGTCAAGAACCACCCTCTGAGAATCGAGAAATTCGGCATAGGAATTTTCTTCATCAATGACAGGTATATGAGAGGGGGAGTAAGGAGGTTTGCCTGGCATTACCGAAACCATAAAGTTTGAAAATTTATCGACGAGTTCCATAACCCTCGATTTTATTTTTGATAGACGAGAAAGGTAAGTGTTACCGATTTTAAGGAGCAACCTTGTTTTGACAGAATTTTCATATCCGTTTATGTAATCACTGATGGCACGACGCAGCGAATTTTCAGTTTTTGAACGGATTTCCATATATTCTCGATTTATGCTGTTGAAATAGTTCAATGCAGACTGCAGGTATAGTAATAGAACCACTGTGCCAAATAAGAATGAGAAGAGAGACCCCCTTTGCGTCAGGATCAAGGCAAAGAACAAGATAAGGACAACCGCTGTCAGAGACCGAAACGCAGATACATCCCTTTTATCTTTTCGGGCGAGATCGTTCAGTTTTTCAATACTTTCTTTGGCAATTTCGTTTATTTTCTTTTCGATGTCATTAACCACAATCCTTTCCAATTTCAGCTCCTCCAGTCTTGATTCCATTGTTTGAGTTTCCTGTTCCAGTTTCTCGATAAGAGGGTTCAACGAAAAGCGTTTTATCTCCCGAGGCAGCTGCTCGAATACCTCGCTCAATTTGTTTAGCAAAGAGTTATACTTTTCATCAAGACTCTTACGAGCACTCTGGTTGAGTTCATTGACCTTGCTCAAAGCCTCGTTCTGCGCATGTTCTACGGCATATCTAAACGTTCTCTGCCATTTTGAGGGGATTTCTTCAATGCGATCACTCATGCGCAGCTTTTCAGGTTGTAATTTGAGGGGGGGGCTGCTTTTCCTGTTGTCCTCTGTATCCTTTGGTTCACTTTCTTTTTTCTTATTCTCCCTCATTATGAAACTTTCCTTATTGAGTTCAATAGCAAAAGTGGTATTTTGGAGGTTTTTCCAGTTAGATTCCTCACTTTGAGCAAAAGAAATCATGCGACGGAGAGTGTAGTGTGATGCCCAGTCAAGGATGTGTTCAAAGGGTAAATACATGGTCCCGGTCATGAAAGTAACGTAAGGAGCCATTTCCTTCGGTGAATTCCATTCCGGGACATCCTGACGTATCCTGCGCATCATGGGCGATTGATCGGATGAATAGAGAGAAGTTTCGACTATCCAGAATTGAAGGAAGTCAGCAAGGATCAGGGATAACTCATTCTCTTCCAACCTTATGTTTGAGGATGTCACGTTGCTTAAAACGATGATACGTGGCATAATTTTTCTGTGGAGACTGGCCGATAGATTGTAACCTTTCTCGAAAAGTCTGTGGTTAAGTTCGTTCAGCATTGAGATGCTGTTTTCAGAGACCATAAAAATGGGCAGGAACAGAATATCGACTTCCACAGGTGATTTGAGGATTTCCACGTAATTATCGATGGTTTTTTCAATAAACTCCAGAACCGGGGCGTAGTTACCGCTGTTCATGATGCGTAAAAGGGGTATAAATACCATTTCGAAGAAACCCTCTTTCTGTGCCCTGAAATATGCGGAGACCTTGCTGTTACCAAATGCTATGTCAGATAGCGTTTCTTTATCGGTTACAGGTTCGGTGTAGAAATGCCAGACGGTATGCCCAAGATCCCACCTGTCCCATCCGTCTTCAGCCGAGGATTCAAACCCGGGACCGAATTCGACAATCAGGTTATTCCTCAGATTTTCCACAACCAGGGCCGGGAATTTTTCTTTGTCATCATGATCCTTTGGTTTGTCCAGAAAAGTTTCCCAGAACCAGAAGCTCCTCGGCCTTTGGCTGTTGATCATTGTTTTTCCTCTTTCTCAAGGATCTTTATAGTTTCCTTGTTCTCTTCGCGATAGTTCAAGGCA
>JAMOPK010000282.1 GCA_027064565.1 Caldifarciminota bacterium
CCCGGCTGCCGCATGCATTTCCCTGAACAGCGAGGTCGTTCACGGTATACCCAAAAAGCGGCGCAAGATACGGGTTGGGGACCTCCTGAAGGTCGATGTCGGTGTGACGTTGAACGGCTACATCGGAGATGCTGCCCGGACCTATGCGATAGGTGAGGTCAGCGAGACAGCGAAAAAGCTCATGAAGGCCACGCTTGAGTCCCTTTATGCGGGCATCGATGCGGCAAAGGTGGGCAATCGGGTGAGCGATGTGTCCATTGCGGTCGAATCGGTCATCAAACGCTACGGATTTCATGCTGTTCGTGCCCTTGCGGGTCATGGTGTCGGGATCAAACTGCATGAAGACCCTTCCGTGCCGAATTACCACGATCCGAACTGGCACGGCCCCAAACTGAAGCACGGGATGACGATAGCCATCGAGCCGATGGTGAACGTTGGGACGTGGAAGGTCTATACAAAACGTGATGGATGGACAGTTGTGACGGCCGACGGCTCCCTGTCAGCGCATTACGAGCACACGATAGCGATTACGAAAGATGGACCGCGCATCCTTTCGGTTTTGGACGACAGACCCCTCAAACTGGAGAATTACTTTCTGAGCTTCTGAACTCGCAGGCTGTCGGAACCCTGAGCGTCCTTAATCTTTTTCGCCGATGAGCTGGTATTCCTTTTCGGCTTCCTCCTTGAACTCAGCGGGCTTCCTGATTTTCCCCTCAAAGAAGTAAGCTTCTGCAGCCTTTCCGATGGAATATGTCCCTGCGTAAGCAATTCCACCTGAAATGGCTGATCCGAACCCGGGCAGTAGTTTCACAAGCTGGCGGGCGACCGTCCTGAATGCGAAACCGGCGCCGATGTTTACCCCGGCGGCGGACAGAAATTCCATTGCCGTTGATTTATCAAGCGGGCGGCAGGAAAGCGCCCCGATCACCGTTATCATGAGTGTCTGGAGCGGCACAAGCACCATGATGTCCGAGACTGGAACAGGTATTGCCCCGATCCCGGCGGCGATCCCGGAGAACCGTTTTATCAGCGAGGTGGATACCTTTTTGAGCAGCTCCTTACGCCTCTGAGCCTGATAGAAATCCAGCTGTGCAGATCTCGGAAGATGCTCGCCGATGAATTCCGAGAGCGTCAGGATGTTCCATCTGTCGTCCCTCTGGCCGTTCCAGTAGGAGCAGACCGGAATAACCGCGATGTAATTGCTTTGATCCGAAAAGACGTAACCTTTGAGGGGGTTATTACGGTCGATAGGGGTTGGGTGCACTCCGAGAACCTCTCTGCTCAGGTAATCCATCACCGCCTTGATGTGCCCGGCCTTCTCGTAGCTTGTTTCCGGAGGCCAGTCACGTGGATTGCCGAGCGTATCGACCTTGTTCAGCACGATGATGGTCGGCGGCACGGCGCCCAGTTCCCCTTTCATCAGCGAGGCGATCTGATTGAACAGCTCGAAGTCCTGCTGCATGCTCCGCACTTCAGGCGCAGCCACCACATGCAGGATCACGTCCGGCTTGAACTCCCTGATGTCCTGAACCAGTTGCTGGATGGAATCGACGTCCTCCGAATCTTCCGGACGGGTGGTCTCGAAGAAGCCGCGGGTGTCGATGACGCTCCATGAAGCGTATCTGTCCTCGAACGGGATGAAATACGGGATGGCCCTGCCGGTGGTCGGTTTGACATCGCCGACCTCGGCCACCTTGCGGTTTGCCAGTGCGTTGATGAGCGAGGATTTGCCGTGTCCGCTGCGGCCGATGAGGAACAGCACCGGCGGCCTTGCCTCCTCGATCAGTTGCTTGATCTCCTCAAGGGCAGGGCCGAAAACGAGTTTCTTGACCGTGTCCCTCTGATCCTCAGGGAGCTGTGACAGGGCATCGTTAAACAGCCC
>JAMOPK010000283.1 GCA_027064565.1 Caldifarciminota bacterium
GCATTCGGCCCGGAGGTGGGGATTTACCACAGCAAGTTCACCGGTGCCGAACGCCGCTGGATATGGCGGAACGTTTACGATGGCAGGATCAGGATAGTAATCGGCCCGAGGTCGGCCCTTTTCCTGCCGTTCCGCAATCCCGGCCTGATCGTCGTCGATGAGGAACACGATTCGTCTTACAAGCAGAGCGAGACCCCGCCGCTTTACAACGCAAGGGATGTGGCCGTGATGCGTGGACACATGGAAAACGCTGTGGTGGTCCTCGGCAGCGCCACGCCGTCGGCGGAAAGCTATTTCAACGCCATGCGGGGCAAATTCGTCTATCTGCCCATGAAGAAGCGCATCCTTGGCTACACCATGCCCGAAGTGCTCGTCGTTGACATGCGGGAGACACCGCACACCAGTCCGCTTTCAGTCAGGCTTCTCGAGGAGCTTCAGAAGGCGATAAAGGGCGGGCGGCAGGCAATCCTTTTCCTGAACCGCAGGGGATTCGCGCCCTACATCCAGTGCCTTGACTGTGGTTATGTCTTCAAATGCCCCCATTGCAGCGTGACGCTCACCTATCACCGCAGGGAGAAAAAGATGAAATGCCATCTCTGCGGCTACGAAACGCCTCCGCCTGACACCTGTCCGAAATGCGGTTCGACACGCCTGAAGCCATCCGGGTCAGGGACGGAGAAAGTCGAAGACGAGATCAGGAAAGTCCTGCCTGATGTGCGGATCCTGAGGATGGACCTTGACACGACCCGTCGAAAACACGCTCACGAGGAAATTTACGAAAAATTCAGGAGAAAAGAGGCCGACATCGTCATCGGCACCCAGATGATAGTCAAAGGATTCGACTTCCCGGATGTCGGGGTTGTTGGCGTTGTGCTTGCCGACATCGGGCTCAACATGCCGGACTTTCGGGCAGAGGAACGGACGTTTCAGCTGCTGACACAGGTGATCGGCCGGGCAAGACGGGGCGGCAGGGTCGTGATTCAGACCTACTCTCCGGATTCACCTGCCATCGCCCATGCCGTCAAAATGGATTATCGCGGATTCATGGTCGGGGAGTTGAGAAATCGAAAGGAATTCGGCTATCCACCGTTCAGGCGGTTGATTTCCATCATCCTTTCCGGGAAATCCGAGAAAAAGGTGCAGGAAATAGCTCAGGCTCTCTATGAGAGGCTCACGGCTGTTGAGAGCGACGAGCTTGAAATATACCCGCCCAACCCTGCGCCAATCCAGAAGATGCGGGGAAAATACCGCTACAGGATCGTCATCAAATCAAAAAGGCCCTATCTGGCTCAGGAAATCATTTCTAAAATCGAGCTGAAGCAATACCGGAGCGTCCACATAGTTTTCGATGTCGATCCGATCGATATGCTTTAACCCCTTGGATGACAGGTTTTAACCACCTTTTTCAGGTCCTGAATGTCCCTTTTCGTATAGACCTCCGTTGTTGAGATTGAGGCATGGCCGAGCAGTTCCTTGATCACCATGAGGTCACATCCGCCGGCCAGCATGTGAGTTGCGAAGGTGTGGCGCAGTAGGTGCGGGTGCAACTTATCGCCAAGACCGATGCGGTTCCCGTAATCCTTCAGGATTTTCCAGAATCCGGTTCTCGATAATTTGCCGCCGCGGGTGTTGACGAAAAGGTAATTCGTTCTGTTTTTTCTAACAAAAAACGGGCGTCCGTTTTTAAGGTAAGCCTCAACTGCATCCGCCGCATGCTCGCCGAACGGGACGATCCGTTCCTTTGCCCCCTTACCCTGACACCTGACAATCCTCTCTCTGAGATCGATGTCTCCAAGTTTGAGGCCGAGCAGTTCCGAGACCCGCATTCCGGTGGCGTAGAGCAATTCAAACATAGCTTTGTCCCTCAAGCCCTTCGGA
>JAMOPK010000284.1 GCA_027064565.1 Caldifarciminota bacterium
AGATCCTAACAACATAAACGAAATCAAAGACTTCTGGAAAAAGATGGCCGAAATATTCCCCGGACACATCAAGGAGAACGAACACCTCTGCGCCGTCTGTCTCGTCAAAAGGCTTGCGCCCAAGGTGGTTTATCAAAACCCTGATGAATTTTTTGAGAGCGGGAACGCAGAATTTGACTATCATTACCCTTCGACCGGTTCCATTGCTCTCGCCCCGTTTGTTAGAGAACTCCTCAAATTGAGAGAAGCCAACCTTGAAATTGAAAATGCAATCAGCGAGCTGGAAAAATCGCTGCTTGATTTACCCGGGAATTTCAGAGATGCTCATTTTACAGAAGGCCGAACGGTTCCAAAGCTTGGGCGCATTCTCGATAAAGATAAATTTTCTGGCGATTTTGAGCCCGAATGGTTCTATGATGAATCTTTCCCGAGATTTTACGATGAGCTTGAACACCAAAAACGCATAGGTGTGTTGAAAGAAATTGAATATAAAGAGAAACGGAATTGGGCTGGGAAAATCGAAAATGCGGTCGAACAAATCAGGAAAGTTGCTAAGAAGGAACTCGGCGACAAATACCACATGCCCAAATACTACGCTGCTGTCTATCTCGACGGCGATGACCTCGGCAAATGGCTAAGAGGCGAATTCGCTCCCAAAATCGAAGAGGTATTCCATCCTGAATTTAGAGAGTCTATTTCCGGCAGCGACTGGGATGAGATTAAAAACAAAAAGCGCCCTGTCACCCCGGCCATCCACCGCGCGATATCAAGCGCGCTAAGGGATTTTGCCCTTGAAGTCGTGCCCTATGTGGTCGAACATTATCTCGGCGTCGTCATCTATTCAGGCGGCGATGATACCCTTTTTCTCATGCCGCTCGAAAACCTCCTCGAAACACTAAAGGCTCTCAGGAAGCTCTACTCAGGCGAGAAATACAACGGTGAGTTCAACGGTCGCAGATTTGAAAGCGACAAAGGGTTTATCAAAATCTACGAAAATGGCGAACTTAAGGAAATCATCCGTGTCATGGGCACGAAGGCGACGCTTTCGGCTGGTGTGGCAATCGCCCACTACCTCGACCCGCTGGACATAACGCTATCAAAAGCGAAAAAAGCGCTTAAAGAAGCAAAAAAACATTGCAGAATGGTCAAAAACAAAGATGAGGCCGAGAAGGCAAAAGAAAAAGCAAAAAGAAAGGATGCTGTTGGATTTAAACTCCTGCTGCACTCAGGAAGCGAAAGGTCATCGGTTATACCATGGGAATTTATTGACTCTATGAATGAATTCAGGAATGCCATAATCGATAAAAAATTCTCGTCCAGATTTCTCCGCATTCTTTGCAGGGACATCCAAATTTTTAACGAGCTTGAAGATGCATTTGACGCAGAGTTTTACAAGTTCGGGACCCGCGGCCAGCCAGACAAAGATCTCGCAGATGTGCTTCTTTGCAGCCTCATCGATGCCCGAAAGGAATTGCAAATTAAACCTGAGACTTTCCTTGACGCACTTTTAATTTCGGAATTCATTGTCAGAGAGGAGGGAAAGAAATGAAATTGATCTTTTACCGGGTAACCCCCCATTCGGTGTTGTTTTTTAGAGACCCGCGGCCATTTATGGCTGGCGAGCAAGCACTTGCAAAACTCCAGTTTCCACCTCGATTGACTCCATTTTTAGGTGCTATCAGGACAAAATACCTTCAGGAAAAAGCTTGCAAAGAGCAAAAGGAAAACAATGAAGTCTTTGATGAAAATGAGCTTAAGCAAATCTCCGTCTTCTGGTTCTCGCTTGTGAAAGATGGAATGCCGATCTTACCTTTGCCCTTCGATGCGTCCACAGATTGGAAAGTCCTGTCAAATGGGCGGTTCGTGTATGGGGATT
>JAMOPK010000285.1 GCA_027064565.1 Caldifarciminota bacterium
CCCCGACCGATGTTTATCGTGCCCATTTTGACGGGCCTGCCGCCTTTGAACAGGAAAACATGATAAACGAGGCTGTCCGGATGGCCCGGATACCGCTCCTCCACGATCAAATCCAGCTTGAGATCGGAGTTCATGTCATCTGTCATCAGGTGGATTCTGGCACGGCCACGCGGCGAATTCACCTCAAGCAGGGTTATCTGCGAATCGCCGTCAACCGTATAGACCCGCTGATACGGGATGCGTCGTTTGGAAAGGTAATGCTTCTCGACGTAAACCTTGTGAGGCCCGCAGAAAGAGGAATCTATGACAACCCTTTCCTGAGATGGACTTTTTGCCATCAACAGCAGGACAAACAACTCTAACATCAACCACCTCCAAATGGGTTAGGAGCAGGCAATCCGGGCGGCGGGGACGGAATTTTGCCCCTCAACCCGCCTGCAGCTTCTCTCCCGATTTTGACCGAGACATGCGAGACCACATCAACCCCCAGGAAACTCAGGATATAGACCTGCATCTCCATGTATCCCGTTTCCTGACCGTTAATTATCGCTCTGAGGACATCACCATTCCTGACAATGATGGACGTTTTCACCACGCTGGAATCCTGAGGCATGACCTTTATCGGCCCTTTCATCTCCCCGATTCCAACCGTGTCAGTACCGGCAACAACGGCATACTCTATCCTGCTTGCGAACGCCGGGATGATGTCGCTCGGATTTACGATTTTGAGCGTCAGCTCTATGGTCGCCCTCGTCAGGCTGAGCTGTTTCAGCCGCATTTCCACGATCTCGAACTTGCAGCGCTCGAATTGATGGGAAACAAAGTTCCCGGCCACAAGGAACAGCAAAATTGCCACGATTGCAGTAAATATCGTTCTCATAAATAAATCCCCCCTGTCATCTCATGCATTTTGTTGGATTTCCGGCAAAGAGGCGAACAGAAACGCCAGCAGATTGTTTAGCATCACCGCGAAGGCCACAAGGGGCAGAATCCTCGTCTCTCCCCTCAAAAATGACTCTGCGGCAATGCTTATGGTAAACCACCCCTGAGGCAGGAGCACCCAGTCGCCGTTGCCCATCGCAAGCTTCACCGCCGCACGCGCCGCCCAGTAGGCGAAAAGCAGCCAGACCATTTCGTAAAAATACTGGACAAAGATCATGCCCGACACGAAAAGGAGCCAGAAATACGCCGGCCTGATTATGGCGTCCAGCGTTTTTTCGATCTCCATCGTGGATTTTGAATCAACAGATGTGTTTTCGATGGTCAGACCTGTGAAGAATCCGACGAGAAGTGGCGAAATCCACAGATTGCTTGCGAGGAAAGCAAGAAATCCGGCAAAGGTTAGCGTGAAAACAAAGGCCGTCCAGCGTTTCCTGAACATAGCGAAGGTGAAATCGTAAAGCAGGCCGAGCGTAATCCCTATGAGCGGCATCAGGAATCCGTGGATGGTGTTGTTTTTGAATACGAGCACCCAGACCAGCAGTGCGGCGATCAACCAGTCGAATGGCGAATAGAGGGCTTTACGGTCAGCGCCTTTGACAAAGGGTGCAATTTTGTGGCTTGTGGAAGCCGCTGCCGCTGCTATGACCGAACAGCAGGGGTCGAAATCCAGCAGTTTCAGCACAATGAGCACCACGAGAAACGTGACCGAGGACTCGATGAGAGAGAAGCTGAGGTTTTTGCCCCTGAACGTCCTGAACATGTCCCATCTGAATTCCATGCCAAGCGATATGCCGATCCACGTGATCGCTGTGGCGAGGAAGATTTTGAAGACCGGAGCTGACGATTCTATCTTGATGATGTTCATGGAGGCCAGCAGCGAACCGATGAAGATCAGGGACGGTTCGATCAGGAATACC
>JAMOPK010000286.1 GCA_027064565.1 Caldifarciminota bacterium
AATTCGCATTGACCCTCTTTCTCGTTATCCTGTCCCCGATGATTTTGCCGTTCCTCTCGAAATATGCCCTGTTATCGGAAATCGTTAACCTCACTTCTTTCAGGGCGTTGAAATCGAATTCCCTGTCGTTTATCCGATAGGTGTAATTCTCGGGCACATCGTAATCGATGATTTTCAACAGTGTAGCCATGGAAACGGAGTCCCCCATGGCCAGTTTTGGAGAATGAGCGAGCACGTAGCCCTTTGAATTGCCGATTATTAGCCATGCCGGGTCGCTGATGTTCAGGAGATGGCCCTTGGCCGGGCCGAAATCCACGAACTCGCCGACCGTGCCGGTGTCATGCTTGAACACGTAGGATTTGAAGAATTTTGCAGGGAAAGCGAGTTTCATGCTGTCGCATGCCATCAGGAGCACAAGCTGAGTGTCGGGCAGAGCCTGAATGACCTCGATCCAGTCCTTCTCGGTGGCGGGATAGACGGTGTCCGGCAGCTGGTAGAAGGGCCATTCTATCGTTTTTATCCACTTGAGTTTTTTCACAGCGAACATCCGATAGTGTGGCCTCTCGTCCAGCGGAACCACAAAAACCCTGCCGAACTTTTCGTCCAGCGGTTTGTGGTCCATGGAGTCGGCAAAAAACAGGAGGTTCTTTGTAACCAGTTCGATGGGGGCTATGATGTAGTAGCCGTCCTCGGCCATCATCTCCAGACCGACGGCTTTCTTAACGAGACGGTGAATTTTGACCCCGGATAGGTGCAGGTATTTGTTGATCCTGACTGTGACCGTGTCATGGGGCAACGTATCGAGTGACACGGAAATCGTATCCTTCCCGTCGATCAGGAGGAACGATAGGAGCACAAGTTGAAGCACGTTCATTGGTAATACCTCCTTGTTTCCCTTCCGACGAAAATGGCTGCCAGTCCACCAATTGCGCCCGAAATCATGCCCACGATTACGGTGAAGATCAGTGCAACGTATGGCATCCTGAAGAGGACTAAGTTTATGAATGCGACGCCAACGGCATTGCCGAGCGCACCCGCCACAGCGCCGACTATGTAGTTGGAACCGCGATCACCGGATATGAGGAAAGTCAGGTCAATGACGATGCCCGGAAGAAGGTAAGCGGGAAAGTTGGCTATCCCGTGCGAGCCGAATCCAATTATGTAGGCTATCAGGGCCTGAACGAAGCTCAAAAGCGTGGCGGCACCCGGCTTGCCTGTCATTGCGACAGCCACAACGGGCCAGAACATGTAAATGAACCCTCCGATCGTCCCGGATGGCACTTTCAGCGTGGCTGTTATGAGTTTTATCAGTGGCTGCACGAACGGCTTGACAGCTATCCCAAGCGCTGCAAGCAGTGCTATTACGACGAGTTCAATCGTGGTGAACCTTCCCGTAACGATGGCTTCCGTGTTTTTCATGTGACAAATTATAACGCAGTTCCTGAAACGGCCATGAAAGCTTATGGGAAGGCGTTTTGAAAAGTCTTACTGAAATCTAGCAAGCTTTTCGCCCCGTGTTGATGCCCTGCAGGCTAATTTTCGTCCGACAAGCCGATCCGGGACGGCCTCAAACGCACGAAAATACCCGCCGGCCTGAGACATGTTCAACTATTCGTCATGGGAACCGATGTCATTTTTTCGGTCTCATCGGAACGAGTCAACCGTTACCCTCTCAGAAGTCCTTTTCTCCCACAGTTTAATGCGTTTTAAAAGGTGGCTTTTGTAGGTTTTTGGGCTATTGGCCGTTTACTTTGTGGTGGCAAACATAACTGGCGGCTTATCAGCAAGATAGAATCTATAAGTCCGCCTTAATTTCTTTGCATAACTGATCACCCCTATCCGCATTTCGCCCCGCCGCCATCCCTTCATCAATCCTCGTTATCTCACACGAGGTATCCTTTACTTCATGTTCCATCTCTCTGTGTTCACCGTGTCCCTGTGTGATTTTTTTATTTCATTTCCACACGGAGACACAGAGGGCACAGGGAAATAAAAATTTCTATCACAAACAAAACGGCAAATAGCCCTCTTCCGATTGAAAATTCCGTCTCTTTTCTGCATCATAAGTGTCACTATATCAGGAGGCGCTTATGGAGACGGCCGTGAGGATAGAAGGTCTCACCAAAATTTTCTTCAAAAACAGGTTTTTTAAGAAGGCGGAGACCCGAGCCGTTGTGAACCTCAACCTTGAGGTCAACGGCGGCGAGGTTTTCGGGTTCCTCGGGCCGAACGGCGCGGGGAAATCCACCACAATCAAGGTTCTAATGCGATTGCTGTTTCCAACTGCCGGCAGGGCATGGATTTTTGATGTACCAATAGAGGAATCCCGGGCACGGAGACGGGTCGGGTTCCTGCCCGAGAACCCTTATTTCTACGATTATCTCACCGCTGAGGAGTTTCTGTTTCTGAACGGCCGGCTTTTCGGGATGGGAGGCAAAGAGCTCAAGGAAAGGGTTGCCCACCTTATCGAATTTGTCGGGCTGGAGGAACACCGAAAAACGAGACTGCGCAAATTCTCGAAGGGCATGCTCCAGCGAATCGGACTCGCTCAGGCGCTGATAAATGACCCTGACCTCGTTATCCTTGATGAACCCACCTCAGGCCTCGATCCTCTCGGCCGTAAAATGGTGCTCGATCTCATCAAAAAGCTCAAGGAACAGGGCAAGACGGTCTTCTTCAGCACCCACATCCTGCCGGACGCTGAGGAAGTTTGCGATTCGATCGGCATCATCATCAACGGCGAACTTAAAAGGACCGGCAAACTGCTGGATATTCTTGGCAGGACAAAGGGTTATCAGGTGGAGTTCGAGGGCGTGACCGACGAGAAGATTCTGAAACGAATAGCCAGAATTGCCAAGTCCGAGATGGAGATTCGGGAAAACGTTTACGCTGTCGAGGCTTCCGATGAGGAGCTTTACAACATCGTGGAACTCATAAGGATAGGTGGAGGCAGAATAATTCGGATAATCCCTCAGAAAAGGACACTTGAAGACGTTTTTA
Organism: Caldifarciminota bacterium; assembly: GCA_027064565.1. GTDB lineage: Bacteria > Hydrothermota > Hydrothermia > B15-G9 > B15-G9 > WGAI01. Next base: position 3,001 of record JAMOPK010000286.1, read on the forward strand.
TCGAGGAGGTAAGCGAATCATGAAGTCGGTTCTGGCAATTTTCACCGGGACATTCAAGGAAGGAGCAAGGAGCCGTTTGTTCTGGGGCATCCTGGTCTTTGCAATCGTAATGCTGCTCTCATCGCTGGTGTTATCAGAATTTACTTTTGCGGAACGCTATAAGATAGTCTCGGATTTCGGCCTCTCATTCATCACATTTTTTGGGATATTGGTTGCCATTTTCGTTGGAGTTGAGCTGATCCACCGGGAATTGGACAAGAGAACAATTTATGTCATCCTTTCCAAGCCCATCGAGCGCAGCGCATTTGTCTGGGGCAGGTATCTCGGCCTGATCGGGGTCATCCTGGTAAACTTCGTTTTGATGGGCATTTTTCTCTACGGCATGATTTACTTCTACGCCGGAGAGGTCAACTTCCTGATAATGTTAGCCATCTACGGCTCTCTGCTTGAAGCTGCTATGATAACGGCATTTGCTCTTTTCTACTCCAGCTTCACCTCCCCCTTTGTGGCGGCCTTCGCAACGCTCGGCACCTATGTGATCTGTGAGTCTATCGACATTATCAGAGCTTCTGCCGCAAAGCAAAGCGGTATAATCAGATGGACGCTTCAGGCCATCGCGACAGTATTCCCGGACATGTCGAGGTTCAACCTGAAGACGGCCGCTGTCTATCTCGACAAGATTCCGGCTTCCAATGTGTTGTTCATGACCCTTTACGCAATAGGATATGTGATTGTCCTTGTGGTGCTTACATCGTTCATCTTCGACAAAAAGGAATTCAAGTAAAATGAAACTCTTGCCTTTGCGAAAACTGAAAGGCATCAGGTTCAGTCGCGTAAGTTTCATAAGGCTGGCCGCCATTTTGTTGGGCGTCGCATTAATCCTGATCGGCCAGCGGGCCGGTCGGAATGAGTTTAAACCGGGCTCCACAAAAATTTACTGGGTTCCTAAAGCCAATTACATCAAAACAGTTGCACTTGAGTATGAGGAGCCTGTGTCCGATTTCTTCTGGATGAAGGTTACTTTAACTTATGGCGACCGGAATTTTGAGAAGAAGGCGACGAAAAAGGATTGGGAATACCTCGCAAAGCTCACTGACCTTGTTACGGATCTCGATCCGAGGTTTTTCATCCCTTACATGTTTGCGGCGGCGGTGCTTTCGTGGGAAGGCGAGATGCCTGAGGAAGCCGTGAGAATACTCAAAAAGGGTCTTATGGCTCGCCCGAACGATTGGCGAATACCGTTTTATCTGGGCTTCAATTATTTCTACTTTCTGGGCGATTCCCTGAGGGCCAGTCAGTATCTGGCGAGGGCGGCGCGCCTCCCCGGCTCGCCACAATACCTCCCGCTCCTCGCAGTCAGACTGAGGAGCCGAGCGGGGGACATCAAGACATCAATTCGATTCCTTGAGGGCCTATTGCTCACGGTCAAAAACGAGAAAACCCGAGAGGTGATCCTCAAAAGGCTTAAGGCGCTCAAGGACATCGACTATCTCCAGACCGGGGTGCGCAGGTTCAGGACAATTTTTGGGAGAAACCCGTCGAACCTCAGGGAACTCGTCTCGATGGGTGTGATCGATTCCATTCCACATGAGCCTTACGGTGGACGCTACACATACGATCCGTCCACCGGCAGGGTCTGGAGCAGCACTGACCTTGGCAAAAAGACCAAGAGGTGATAATCATGGCAATATCAATAGCTTACAGGATTTTCAAGGCAGCCAAAGATAAAGGCGCTTCTGACATCCACCTGAAACCCGGCACACATCCGTTTTTCAGAATAGAAGGGCATCTGTCGAGATACAGCGAGCATCCTGTAATCACAGAAGAGACCATGCAGCAGATAGCGGACGAGCTGATGAATGAGCGACACAGGAAGATCCTGCGTGAACGGCTTTCCGTTGACCTCGCTTATGACCATCCCGAAATAGGCAGGTTCAGGGTCAACATCTTCTACCAGATGAACAAATTGGCGCTTGTCGCAAGGTTAATCCCCAAAAGCGTCAAGACCATCCGTGATCTGAACCTCCCGCCTGTGATCGAGCGGCTGGCGCTTGAGGAGCGCGGGCTCATACTCGTCACGGGAACAACGGGAAGCGGTAAATCCACAACCCTTGCGGCTATGATCAACAAGATCAACAGGGAGAAATCAGTCAGGATCATAACGATCGAGGATCCTGTGGAATACGTCTTCAAGGACGAATTGAGCTTGATTTCACAGCGCGAAATAGGGTTTGACACGATATCCTTTGCCGCTGGTTTGCGAGATGCATTGCGTCAGGACCCGGAAGTTATTATGGTGGGTGAGATGCGTGATATCGAGACGATGGAAACGGCGCTGACCGCCGCCGAGACCGGGCATCTCGTTTTGTCAACCTTGCACACGCTCGATGCCAAGGAGACGATAAACCGAATCATCAACGCATTTCCCGGTGAAAAGCAAAACGAAATCAGGATTATGCTGGCCTCGGTGCTCCGTGCAGCCATAGCACAGAGGTTGATCGTTTCTAAAACCGGAAAACGGATACCTGCCGTTGAAATACTGGTCAACACCCCGCGCGTCAGAGAGATCATCGCTGATCCCAACAGGTTTTCCGAGCTTTATGTGGCCATTGAGGAGGGCTTTGTTCCATACGGGATGCAGACCTTTGAACAGTCTCTGTTCTACCTCTGGAAGAAGGGGCTGATAGATGCCGAAACGGCCCTCGAACATGCCACAAGAAAAGACGACCTCAGATTGGTGATGAACGGAGTCCAGTCCAGCAGATACGAAAAGGTCTGGAAGCCATTTGAAGACCTTGCAGAACAGGAACTTGCGGAGCAAAAACAGAAAGAGGAGGAGCTGTCGCCGGATGCTGCATTTTTCTCCGGCGAACTGCAATCGCCGTCATCGCCAGCCGAAGAACCCGAAAAACCAAAGGATTTCGATATAGATGATTTACTCAAGAGCCTTGGAGGCTGAACCGGGACAAGATTTCGCGCTTCCGATAAACTACCTCACAACATTTACGAGCAGGAAAAACCTGGTTTTTCTCATCAAATACGGAACCGAGCTGGCCGTATGCAAGTTTTTTTATTCGATCCAGGCCGCCCACAAGGAATGGTATCTCCTTTTCCGGCTGAGATCTCTCGGCATCCCGGCGCCGAGGCCCATAACCCTGTTCGGTCAATGGTCGATACGGGAATTCGTCGATGGGCTGTCCATAATGGATATGCTGGATTCCGGGCGTTCCGACTTGAAATGGACGCTTCCGCTTGCCAGATGGCTCTACGATTTCCATCGCTATGCCAATCTTAAACTCGGCGACGTCAACCTGCGCAACTTTATCTTCAAAGAGGATATAGGTTCCATCTTTGCGATCGATTTTGAGGACGTAACCACGGGAAATCCGCTTGAAGACCTTGGTGATCTGGCCGTTCATATCCTCACACATCGGCCGTCTTTCACCGAACTGAAATTCAGGGCCGCAGCTTCTGTCCTCAAATCTTACATCTATCTGGCGGAAGTAGATAAGGATATGATTGTCGATGAGGTTTATAACGGCTTCCTCAGGGCGGCCATAAGGCGCAAAAACCCTCAGCTGCTGGATAGTTTTCAATTTGTGAAAAAAATTGACAGTCTTCTGGAATCTTCAATATAATCCATCACCTGTAAAGGAGGTTAAGATGCTAAACAAAATTTTGACTGTCGTTAACATTATCCTTGCGGGCATATTGATTTACATTCTTCTGCAACCCAAGATTCAGGCATCAAAGATCGTTGAGGCTAAGATATACTACCGCAACGACGTGAGCGCTGCCCCTCTCTTTATTGCTGAGGCGAACGGCTATTTTGATTCCCTCAAAGTCAAGGTTTCCGTTGAAGAAGTGGGCAAAGTTGGCGAAGATGTGGAAAACGTGCTTAAGGGACTCGGTCAACTTGCTTCCGGCACAGATTGGGGCGTTTTCCTGTTTAAAGCCAAAGTCAGACCCAGCGCATATCGGATCGTGACAAACGCGACTTCAACGATAAGCGTTCCTTACACCGCATTGCTGGCCCCTCCTAAATCCAGAATCCGCAGCCTGAAAGACCTGATCGGGAAAAAGGTAGGATTCCTGCGTGGCACCAAAGACGAGGAGCTGGTCCGCTACATCCTCAGGTCATCCGGTATAAACGACAGCATGGTCAATTTCACCCCGCTAATGGCGTCCGAGATGAGAAACATATTCAACCCGGAAAGTGCCATGGTGGCAGTTGACGCAGTTGTCGCAGTGGAGCCTTACCGCAGCATGCTGATCAAAAGTGGCGCACGGATAGTCGAAGACGGTTTCATCGAGAAACACACTGTTACCCCGTTCCCGGTCGGTCTGAGCTACACCTCGATCACCAACCTCGAACTTCAGAAGAACGCCACAAGGAGAGTGATTCAGGCCATGAATATGGCTATCGATTTCCTGCGTAAACATCCGGACAGCGCGACGGTGATTGTCAAAAACAGGCTTAATGTTCCCGAAGACATCAACCTGATGCTCCCGACCTTTGAAAAATACTCTGAAGTCGACGCTGCACAAGTTGATAGGTATGTTGAGGTTCTCAAGAACGCCAACGTCCTGTTCGTGGATGTGCCTGTGGATTCAATGATACTCTCAGCGGAAGAGATCAAGAAATAATAAGTGCGTGAAGGCAAAAAATCGTCTGATTTATATCGTAGCAGGGTTTCTCCTGCTTGAACTGTCGATTTATCCTTTCAAGCTTCCGTTATTGGGGACAATTGCACTTGTCCCCTTTTTTCTTTTGCTGGAAAAACGGGAGAAGCCATTTTTATGGCCCTATCTGATCGGTTTACTATTTTTCGGAGTCAATCTCTATTTCATTGTGCTGGTCCAGATAAAAGGCTATGAAAAACTGGCTCTGTGGCTCGGATTCGTGCTCCTCACGGCCTATGAATCCCTTTTTTACGGCATCTGGGGCTGGCTTTACAACAAATTTCAGGATACTCCTTATGCTCTGTTAGTTGCGCCATCATTGTGGATACTGGTGGAATTCGCGAGGAGCGTAACTGACATCGGATTTCCCTGGCTGAACCTATGGATGACTACAATCGGCGATATCACGATGGCCGGACTAGCCTCCATTATCGGACCTTACGGCATCTCGTGGCTGCTGGTATTCAGCAGTTGTCTCGTCTATCGATTCATAAAAACGCGCCGATGGAGCTATTTTGCAGGGTATCTCCTGCTCCTCATCGCCATGCACGCTGGAGGTAAGCTTTCCGTTGAGCGCCAATTGCCTCAGGCCAACAAAACGGTCAGGGTGGCAGTCCTTCAGCCCAACGTGTTGCCGAACACGGTCTATAACCCTGAGGAATGGGGTGAAACGGTGGACTCGCTGAATGCATTGCTGGACTCCATCCGTGACGATTCCGTCGATATCATCATCCTTTCGGAATCGGCGTTTCCCGGATTCTACCGCCTATCGGAGCGGGTCAAATCCTACGTGCAGGATATTGTGAAGTCACATCGAGCCTATATGTTGTTTGGCACGGCTGAGTTCAACCCTATCCATCGGAAAATCTACAATTCGGCTTTCCTCGTCGCCCCCGATGGCAGGATTGCGGGGCTTTACAGCAAAAATCACCTCGTCCCGTTCGGCGAGCATCTGCCTTTTGAGGATAAAATCAAGTTCTTGCAACGAATAAATCTCGGGCAGAGCAACTATTCACCGGGCGGCAGTTTCAATCCCCTCAGGTTCGACGACGTCAGGATGGGTGTGATGATCTGTTTTGAATCTATGTTTCCTGAGATTTCACGGGAAGAGGTCCGATTGGGCGCTAACCTGCTGGTTGTTATGACGAACGACGGCTGGTTTGGGAGGACCACAGGGCCTGTGCTTCACTACGAACACGCTCGATTCAGGGCGATTGAGACCGGACGTTACATCGTCAGGTCAGCCAAAACGGGCATATCCGCGCTGATAGCTCCCGATGGCTCGATTGTGGAAGAGTTGCCGCTTTTCAAAGCCGGCTATTTCATTGCGGATGTCCCGCTTTACTCTCACCGAACGATTTACACGAAAATCGGGGATGTGGTAGTTCTACTATCTTTGCTATCAGTCGCTGTTTGTTGGCTGATATTGCGATTAACCCGCCGTTCCGGATAAGTCGGGATTCAGGGGATTTTCCGAGCATAGGGAATTATCCAACTTTATAAAAATCTTAATGGATGCAGTGTTTTTCACAATAACGTCTAATCTTCCAATGCTCTCGGTTCTCAATGAACCCGGATTTTTTCCACAAACAAAAAGGGGCAGGGGTCAACCCCGCCCCCTGATATCCCCAGATGTGAGGCCATCAATGATGGGTAGCAAGCACTTTCAGCGTTTTCTGGCCATATTTCGTGCTCATCTTCAAGATGTAAACTCCGCTGGCAGTCGGAAGCTCAAGCGGAAGGCTTGCATAACCGGCTTCCATTTCTTTCGATAAAGTTTTAACCACGCGGCCGGAGGCATCGTAAATCCTGATACTTACTACAGTTCGCTCGGGCAGAGCCAATTTTAAAGTCGTTTTTCCGTTTCTTGCAGGATTGGGCACAATGCCAAGCACTTCAAAATGAGCCGGCAGGTTCCTGTTCCTCTCAGCGATGTTCGTAATTGTGAAGCTCACGGTATCGCTTATGCCGACATTCGCAGGTTCCGAATTATCAAGGGCTTTAAGGAAATAGCTTACGATGTGGTTTGCTGAATCGCTAAACGCCGGTATCTCACCTGTCCACATCGCGCCGTTTGAGGTCATCTCGACGGAATCAAATGGAGAGCTGTCGAGCGAGTAGAACAGCCATGCCGAACCGACGCCGCTCAGGTTATCGGAAATCCACGCATCCACCTCGAACGGCCCG
>JAMOPK010000287.1 GCA_027064565.1 Caldifarciminota bacterium
TAAAAATCCATCAGGGAGGTTAATATGAACAATGACACAAACAACTTGAGGTTCATAGACATAGAAAATGCGATCGACAAACCAAGAAGGGAATTCACGAGAGAGGATATCGTGAAGTTTATCCTGGAGAACGACATAAAAATGGTGAATTTCAGATACGTAGGCGGGGATGGGCGGCTCAAAACACTGAATTTCGTCGTCGACGGCAGGAAGCATCTGGAGCGAATACTGACACTCGGCGAGCGGGTGGATGGCTCCAGCCTCTTCAAATTCGTCGATCCTGGAACGAGCGACCTCTATGTGGTTCCACGATACAGGACGGCGTTTGTCAATCCGGTCTCCGAAATCCCGACTGTGGAACTCCTTTGTTCTTTCTTCTCGCCGGACGGCCTGCCTTTCGACGGGGCGCCTGAGTATGTGCTCCTGAAGGCCCACCGCAGGCTAAAGGAGCAGACTGGCATGGAGCTGGAAGCGCTCGGCGAGCTGGAATTTTACGTGATCGGCCCACGCAGCGACCTGTATCCAATGGAAGTGCAAAGGGGTTATCATGCATCCTTCCCGTTCTCCAAATTCGAGGCCCTGAGAAAGGAGGCCATGTTAGCCATCACAGCGGCCGGAGGTAAGGTGAAATACGGCCACTCTGAGGTCGGCTTTGTGAGGTATGGCGAACTCGACCTTGAGCAGAACGAGATAGAGTTTCTCCCGGTTCCCCTTGAGGATGCGGCCGACCAGCTTGTTCTCGCCCGCTGGATCCTGAGGGCCGTTGGATATCGGCACGGTGTGAACGTGACTTTCGCACCCAAGGTGCTTGTCGGACATGCCGGCAGCGGTCTGCACATCCATTCAAGGCTGGTTAAAGACGGCTTCAACATGATAGTTGGCAGGGATGGACTCAGCAAAGTCGGGAAGAAGCTCATCGGCGGATACCTCAAATTTGCCCCCTCCCTGACGGCTTTCGGAAACACCATTCCGGTCTCATACCTGCGCCTCGTGCCCCATCAGGAGGCGCCGACCTCCATCTGCTGGGGCTACAGGAACCGCTCAGCTCTGGTAAGGGTTCCGCTGGCCTGGAGTGACACCACTGACATGTTCAAAGTGGCCAACCCCGGCGAAAGCGGGAGCTACTCATGGGATGTCCATCCTCAGACCGTGGAGTTCAGGGCGCCCGACGGCTCGGCAAACGTCCACCTGCTACTTGCAGGGATGGCTGTGGCAGCGCTCAACGGCCTCACGTCCGAGGATTCGCTGAAAACGGCCGAAGAGCTTTTCGTGGACAAAAACATCTTCAACGACCCGGAGACCATGAAAAAGCTCCCAACCCTGCCGTCCTCATGCTGGGAGTCCGCCGAGTATCTGGAAAAACACCGTTCGTTCTACGAAGAAGGCAACGTGTTCACCCCTCAGCTCATAGACTGGACTATCCAGCACCTGAAATCTTTTAACGACAGGGGGTTGAGCGAGAAACTTTACCGTAAGGACGCCGAGATAGAAAGGCTGGTGTCGAAGTTCATCCATTATCCATAATCATTTTCGCTCGATTTTAGACAGGCTATCGGGCGGATTATTTCGCCTCCATCACAACTGCAGGGGGTTGAACTCCGAAAATTCGGGAGCTGGAAGCGATTTCATGCCGATTTCCATGCCAAACTCGTCCTGATGTGCAGGAATCGGTGCAACTTCGAGCTAAATTTCTTTCGGCTTTGAAGCTAAAACGTAAGATGCTTATACTGAAATGCTATGAGGATCAAGATATTAAAAGGCGATGCTGGATGGGCGATCTTCTTTCTGGGACCCAATATTTTGGGCTTTTTGGTCTTCATGCTGATTCCGCTGATCGCCTCGTTCCTGATCAGTTTGACCAACTGGGATCTCCTTGGGCCGCCCATTTTCGTGGGACTCAAAAACTTCATAAACCTCCTGCGTGATCCGTTGTTCTGGAAATACCTTGGTAATACGCTTTTCTACATGCTTGCCATCCCGTTCCAGATGGGGTTGGGCCTGTTTCTGGCTCTCCTCATGAACAAGCCTCTGAAACTCCGAACGTTCTACAGGACTACCTACTTTCTGCCTGTAGTAACAACCACTGTGGCAATTGCATTGCTGTGGCAGTGGATTTACGACCCTGAGTTCGGCATTCTGAACTACCTGCTTTCATTGATAGGCATAAAAGGGCCTGCATGGCTTGCCTCGCCTGCATGGGCCAAACCCGCTATCATGATCATGGGGGTCTGGAAAGGCGTGGGCTACGACATGCTGATTTACCTTGCCGGGCTTCAGGAGATCCCCGCTCAGCTCTACGAGGCCGCCGAGATAGACGGGGCGGGCGCATGGCGCAAATTTCTGAACATAACCTTCCCCCTACTCATGCCGGTTCACTTCTTCCTGCTGATCATGCACGTGATCTGGGGATTCCAGATATTCGATGCGGTTTACATCATGACGAACGGCGGGCCGGCCGGCTCGACCACTCCCATCATGATGTATATCTACAACAACGCATTCCGCTGGGGTAAGATGGGCTACGCTTCAGCCATCGCATGGATCCTGACTCTGATCATATTTCTTGTGACCCTTGTTCAATGGTGGATTTCCAAGAAAAAACTGTCGTATCTTTCGACAACATAGCCATGAAAAAGAGAAAATTTATCGTCGAATACCTGATACTGACCACCGGGGCAATCTTCATGCTTGCGCCCTTCCTCTGGATGGTGCTGACATCATTCAAAGGCCCCGGCAACATCTTCAGGATACCCCCGCAATGGATACCCCGACCGATCCACTGGGAGAACTACGTCAAGGTGTGGTCTGCCCTCAGGGTGGATGCGAACTTTCTCGGAATCCACATCACGCAGGGCTTCCTGATGGCGTTCATAAACTCCGTTTTCGTGTCCGTGACGGTGACCTTCGGTCAGGTGTTGACAAGCGCAATGGGGGCTTTCGCATTCTCAAGGCTGAAATTCAAACTAAGGGATAAGCTGTTCCTGAGTTACCTCCTGACTCTCATGATCCCATTTCAGGTAACCATGATCCCGACTTTCGTCCTGCTCAAATACCTGGGCTGGGTTGATACCTATCAGGGGCTGATTGTGCCGGGATTGGTCTCGGCCTACGGGACGTTTTTCCTGAGGCAGTTCTTCATCTCCATTCCCCGTGACCTTGAGGACGCCGCCACCATCGATGGGTGCAACAAGTTGGGGATATTCCGGCATGTGATCCTGCCGCTCGCCAAACCGGCCATAGCGACCCTTTCGATTTTCACCTTCCTGAGTGTCTGGAACGATTTTCTCTGGCCATTGGTCGTCATAAATTCGCCGGAAAAAATGACCCTGCCCCTCATGTTGAACAGCTTAAGGGGACTCCATTCCACCGACTGGACGATACTCATGCCGGCATCGGTTATCGTGGTCGTCCCGGTGATCCTCGTCTATATCTTCAACCAGAAATTCATAACCGAGGGGATCAGCCTGACCGGACTGAAAGGGTAACCTGAGGCTGTTCAAAAATCTGGCATTGTCAGGCAGGATGTTCTTAATTTCTCGGAAAAGACGTCCGCCCATCTCCGATTTGCATGAAATTCAGGGCAGGGAGATGGCCGTCCCGGTCGCCAAAATGCCTGAAAAGTTGACGAAACCATTTGATAGAACTTCAAATTGGACTGTTAGATAGCTCTCGCTATGCCTCTGATAACTTTATAATTGATGGCAGTTATGGCAGATTACGAGAAAGGGACATCAGGGCGTGTGCCGCCACATTCGCTGGATGCCGAGATCGTGGTTCTCGGCGCCATGCTGTTGGATGAAAAATCACTCCTCAAAGGCATGGAACAGCTTAGAGAGGAGGATTTTTATTTTCCTCACCATCGCAAAATCTTCAATGCAATCAAGCATCTTTTTGAGACCCAATCTGTTGTCGATGCGATAACCCTGAAGGACGAACTCAGCCGACGGGGCATCCTTGAGGAGATCGGCGGCGCCCAATACATCGCCGAGATCGTGGCGATGGCATCCGCTCCGTCGATCTTCGACTACCACATGAACCTGCTCATCGAGAAATCGCTTTACCGGAAGGCGATCGAGGTGGCCTCACGGATACTGGAAGACGCCTACATGCAGAAATACGACTCGGCCGACGACCTGCTCGACCATGCGGAGCAGATGATCCTCGACATCAGGGCCAAGCGGATGAGAACCGGGTTCCAGTATGTCCCGGACATGCTGACAGCGGTTTTCGACCAGATTAACGCCCTGATCCAGCACAGCGGCCAGATAAGCGGCATCCCGTCGGGGTTCGATGAACTCGACCACCTGACGACGGGGTTCCACAAAGGCGAATACATCGTGATCGCCTCCCGTCCGTCCATGGGCAAAACGAGTTTCGCCCTGAGCATAATGCGGTATCTGAGCCTTGAAAGGGGCTATCCCACAGCGATATTCAGCATCGAGATGTCAACCGAACAGCTGATCCAGAGGCTTCTGTGCATGGAGGCGAAAGTTGACGCCAACCGTGTCCGCAAGGGGGATCTGCGGCCGGAAGACACCCAGAAGCTCACCCGTGCCGCCGAGCGTCTGCGCAACGCCCCGATTTTCATCGACGACACGCCGTCCATTTCGCTCATGGAGCTGCGGGCCAAGGCGAGACGGATCGTCAAGGAACAGCAGGTCAAAATCCTGTTCATCGATTACCTTCAGCTGATTCAGGGGCCACGCAGCGAGAACAGGCAACAGGAGATTTCCACCATTTCGAGGTCTCTGAAATCGCTCGCAAAGGAGCTGGACATTCCGGTCGTAGCGCTGTCACAGCTTTCGAGGGCCGTGGAAATGCGTCAGAACAAAAGGCCACAGCTGTCCGACCTGCGTGAGTCCGGCGCAATCGAGCAGGATGCAGATGCTGTGCTGTTCATTTACAGGGATGAGGTCTATAACCCGAACGCTGAGCCCGGAGTGGCCGAAATTATTATCGGCAAACAGCGTAATGGCCCCACCGGCAAGGTAAAACTGGCATTCATCAAGGAATACACTCTGTTTGCGCCTTATGCGGAATTCGTCGAGGAAGAGGACTTCATTCCGTTCTGAGTCTGGAAATGAACGCTTTTCTGAGATTTTTTGAACATCTGGGAATGGGCACAATCCTGTTGTGGAGGACCCTCAAATCCTTCAGGGAGATCGGTAAGGTTCTGAAACATCCCCTCTGGGAGCAGATGGACATAATGTTCTTCGGCTCGGTGCCTCTGGTCATCCTGACTGCCCTCTTCTCAGGCCTCGTAACCACCGTCCAGATCGGTTATTACGGGCGTGGATACGTTCCGATGGACTATGTCGGGGTTGCCTTAGCAAAGATGGTGATGATAGAGCTTGGCCCGGTCCTGAGCGCACTCATCGTTGCGGGCAGGATCGGCGCTGGCATCGCTGCGGAGATCGGCACCATGCGGGTTACCGAGCAGATCGATTCCCTCGAATGCATGGGCATTGACCCGGTCAGGTTTCTCGTCCTGCCCCGTGTGCTTGCTGGCGTGATCGTTCTCCCTCTCCTGACCATTGTGGCGGAGTTCATCGCTATCGTTTCCAGCAGCATTGCGGCCAAATTCTACATCGGCGTCCCGGCCTACATCTACTTCCACGGCCTCAGACTGTTTTTCGTCCCGCTTGACCTCTGGGGCGGACTCATTAAAGCGTCAGTTTTTGGATTCATCATTACTATCGTGGGCTCGCACTGGGGATTTGCTACCGAAAAAGGCGCCACCGGAGTCGGAAAATCGACCACAAATGCTGTTGTGACATCTTCGCTTTTCATCATATTTGCAGATTACATTCTCACAGTCATGATTTACCGGTGAAAGCATGATTGAACTCATCGACGTCCACAAATCCTTCGGGAAGAAACAGGTTCTGCGAGGTGTAAACCTCCGCATCCCGGCGGGCGAATGCCTCGTGATACTCGGAAGAAGCGGCGCGGGCAAATCGGTCCTTTTGAAACACATCGTCGGCCTGATCCAGCCTGACAGGGGGCGGGTGATCGTCGAAGGCGTTGACATCAACAGAATCCCTGAGTCGAAACTTTACAAGATCCGCAAAAACATTGGGTTCGTGTTTCAGGGAAGCGCACTCTTTGATTCGATGAGCGTATTCGACAACGTAGCCCTGCCGCTTGTGGAGGAAGGCTTGCTCGACGAATCGGAGATACGCCGTCGTGTCATGGAGGTGCTGGAACTCGTTGAGCTTCAGGAGGCATTAAACCTCATGCCTTCCGAGCTGTCCGGCGGCATGCGAAAGCGAGTTGCGATCGCCAGAGCACTTGTAGCCCAGCCGAAATATGTCCTTTATGATGAACCAACCACTGACATAGATCCCATTACCTCTGAGCGGATAAACGACCTGATAATCGAGCTGAACACCGATGTCGGCGTGACAAGCGTGGTTGTGACCCATGACATCCACAGCACCCTCAGGATAGCCGACAGGATAGTTCTGCTGTCAGGTGGCATCATCAAAGTAGACGTGAAAAGGGAACACGTCTGGGAAGTCGATGACCCCGAATTTCAGGAATTCATAAAGGTTTTTAAGATGTTGAAAAACATAGAATGAGAGCCGCAAGTTTACATTTACCCTGTTACTTCGTATCTCGAAAGTCTATAATTTTTCGCTCTTAAAAAAGGAGGGAGATTCCATGAAAAAAGTTATCGCATTGTTGGTTGTGGTGGCAACGTTTGGATTGCTTGCCTCATGCGACATCAAAGAAGTCATAGAGGGCGTCACCGTCTCAGGACGTGTGACTTACGATGGGCAACATGCCTATCCGCACACCTACGTGTTTCTGCTGAGCTCGCCTCAGGATACCGCTGGCATCAGCGTGAGCAATGGCATGATTGCCGACGCCAATGGGAACTACACCATCTATCGGGTCGAAAACGGCACCTACTACCTGTTCGCCATTGCTGATACCAATAATAACCTGACTCCTGACCCGTCCGATCCCATAGGCTGGTTCGGGCATCGGGACACGCTTGCCGACTCCATCGTGGTTGTGGTGCCGGATTCCATCGTCGTCGGGGACGAGGACCTCACCGGAATCGACATCGACACACTCTACATCCCACCTCAGGGCAAGTAAATCCGGGAGATGGATAGGCTTTTTGTGGTGGCGCTGGGTAATCCCGGCGCCGAATACGCTTTTACCCGCCACAATGCTGGATGGCTGCTTGCCGACTACATCGCCTATCGTGAAAACCTGAAATTCAGACCCGGAAAGGGCGACTTCTGGGTGGCTGAAGGCCCATCCTCAAGGTTCCGACTTTTCAAACCTACCACTTTCATGAACAACTCAGGCATTGCGGTGCTCCAGATAATCGAAATCTATCAGGTCGATGATCTGCGGGAGATGGTTGTCGCCGTGGACGATGTGAACCTGCCCATTGGAAGGTTGAGGATGAAGCTCAAAGGCAGTGACGGCGGTCATAACGGCCTTAAGTCCATCATCTATCACATCGGAACTCAGGAGTTCCCCAGATTGAGGATAGGGATAGGCTCACCTCCGGAAGGAATGCCCCTGCGAGATTACGTCCTCTCAGAGTTCACGGACGAGGAATTTGACATCCTGAGGAGCAGCTTTCCGGTGGCCTACGAGGGCCTGAACCTATACCTGAACGATGAAGTGGACCGGGCGATCCAGTTGGTGAACAGCTTTCGTCCTGCCGATAAATGAAAAGCAGGGGCAAAACGCCCCTGCTCTCACCTTTTGAGAATCCTCTGAATCTCACCTGACGACTGCGAACTTTCGAGGGTATCGTGTCCCGTCGACATCCACGACGATGAAGTAAACTCCGGCTCTCAGCTGTCTCACAGGGATAGCGAGTGTGTGTGCTCCGGCATCCATCATCTTCGGTGAAGCAAAAGATATGCGCCTTCCGGAAACGTCAAAAAGAGAGACGGTGACGGCTGAGGCGCGCGGTAGCGCAAATTCCACGTTCAGGAAATCACGGACGATGCTGGCCCTCAATCGTGGCGCCACAAAGCGGAGTTGAGGCGTTCCTTCAGCTATGCCCTGCAACAGGTTGGTCAACTCTATCGGGAACTGTGCCTCATAGGACGGGGTGTCCGAAACCACGCGCAGGGTGAGCTGGATGAGCGTATCCGTCACGGTATCCGCCACCTGAATCTGGAACGGTTCGCTGTTGACGGCCATTCCGCCCAGCGAATCGATCTCGCCGAAGGGCGCTGTGCCATGCAGGACGACCACATCCGGGTCATCGGTTTCGATGGAACCCATGGCGTCATGCAACGATGCACCGCCTGAGTTCACAACCGTAACCGTGAGGGCAAACGTCTCGCCCGGCTCAAGCAATCCGTTCCCGTTGCCAGAGATAGTGTCGGCATAACTGACATCGACCATCTGAAGGGAAGGGACGGGATAATAGTCTGGCAGTTCGGTCGAGAATTTGATCACCCGCCCGTCCTCTATCGGGGCAGACGAAATGTGGTAGTCATTGTTATAGACATACTGAATCCCCCTCGTGTTGGTGTGGTCCTCTATGCCGATCGTTGCCGAGGATGCGTCGCTCACGTGGTTGTAAAGGAACAGGATGATGCCGTCGCCCGTCGGCGTGGGGTAATACCGGGGGTCAAGCAGCTGCACCTGGAACGTTTCTTTTATGTTTCGATGGTTGTAATGCGCCACCTGATAGAATTCCAATATCCACCTGTGGTTCTGTTCATCGTAATACTGATAGATATCGCCTGCCAACGATGGATCGAGGTCATCCCAGAAGGGAGCAAGCATGCGTCTTGGAGGATTGGGCGACGGGATAGGCCCGTTATCCCCGAACCTGTAAGATGAGCGGTAAAATTCCATGAATCCGTTGGAACACAGGCCGATTGAATCGTAGTTCAGGCCGTAGAACTTGAAACGGAACGGCAGGGCCACTGTCACGGTATCCGCATCCTCGTTGGTGATCTCGCTCACAATCTCTCCGGGGCCGCCGGCCGGCGGTGCAATTTCAAACCAGTCGAATGACGGGGCACGCCCTGAAGCGGTGTCCGTGTTATCGTAAGCCCAATAGCCATAGCTCTCAGGCCCGTAAGGATCCGCGGGAGCACCGATTGCAAGGGTCACCATTACGGTGTCGATGTAGGTGTAGGTCGCTCCCTGTCCCCTGAGTTCTAACTTCACGTTGGCGCTATCGCCGGCCTTCGCCGTGTTTGACACGACGAAGATGAGCGGGGTGCCTGTCACCACACTATCGCCGGGGAATTCGCCAAATTCACATTCGCCCTGAACAGGGACTATCTCCGAATAGCCATCGCTGACAACGTTAGCGGTCAGGTTGGTGACACCTGTGGGAGCAGAATTTCTCAGGCTCAGGATCAGTTCAAACCTCTCCGTCGGGCTCAGCATCCCATCGCCGTTGCCGTAAATGGAATCGTTCACGAATACGGCACTCAACTCGGCTTCAGGCGTAATGACAGGGACAGAGGGAACTTCTATCCGCCATGTGTCCCCGTTTTCACTGACTGCAATCATCCGGAATTTAAGCGACGTGCTATGCCTCAGTTCATTACTCGCAACAAAACTGAATGCGGCATCCAGCTGGATGGTTTCATCCGGCAGGATGGAATCGGCAACCTCCGTGCTGTCGATCATGGAAACCAATTCACTGCTATCAGGGATCAGGGTAAAGGTGACGTTCCTCGCAGTGTCGCTCCCTATGTTCTTCACGTTAATGCTCAGGAGGGCCATTTCCCCGGGATTAAGAACGCCATCTCCGTTACCGTCCTGCTCCATCACGGAGTCGGACAGGAGAGTAAGATAGGCGCCTTCCGATACGACGATAATGTCCCTGAAAGTCGGCATAAGATTTTTACCGGTAA
>JAMOPK010000288.1 GCA_027064565.1 Caldifarciminota bacterium
AGATTACGTCAAGGGCGTGCTGGCCTCGGAGATGAGCCCGGATTTCCCCATCGAAGCGCTTAAAGCACAGGCAGTTGTTGCAAGGACGATCGCTGTCAAAAAATGGCAGAGGAGTCCGGGGACGTCTTCGGCTCATTACGATGTCACGGATGACATCTTTGTCCAGCTCTACAACGGACTTAAAAACGTCAACTACGATGTCGAGCGCGCTGTTGAGGACACGCGCGGAGAGATGCTTTTCTTCGGTCAGAAATTGGCTGAAGTTCATTATCACGCATCCTGCGGTGGCCACACGGAAAATGCCACAAATATCTGGGGGCACCCGGCCTATGAAATAGGTGTGGCTGATGTCCCGGAAGGGCAAAATATGCCTGACCTCAGCACCGAGGCGGGCGTCAGGGAATGGCTTTCCCGCAGAGCGCCAGCATTCTGCAATATTGGTCCGGATGCGCCTTCCTTCATAAGGTTTGCAGCCAAAAACTACAGATGGGAACTCACCTACACCCGTCATGAGCTTGAGAGCATGATAAAAAGGCGGACAGGCAGGGATTTCGGTCAACTCCTGCGCCTGATTCCGGTTAAACGTGGCGTGTCAGGACGGGTTCTTGTCCTGAGGGTCATCGGGACGCGAAAAAGCTTCGATGTCAGGGGGGAACTCGCCATCCGAAAACTGCTTTCCCCGACTTCGTTGAAAAGCACGCTGTTCTATGTCGATGTGAAATACGGCTCAAATGGCCTGCCCGATGAGTTCGTGATAAGGGGCGGCGGATTCGGGCATGGTGTGGGCATGTGTCAGACCGGCGCCGCGATGATGGCGCTGAAAGGCTACGATTACCGCCAGATTTTATCGCACTACTATCCGCTTTTGAACGTCTATCGCGCCTATTAATCCTGTCCAACCATTTCCTTGACGAAGTTGGGCAGGGCAAAGGCCGCTTTGTGGAGTTCCGGATTGTAGAACCTGAGCTTGCCGTTCAGCGTTTCCGGGCCACGTTTGGGCAGATGATCGACGCCAAGGGAGGCAAAGGCATAGCTCCACATCCCGCTGGGATAGGCTGGCATCCACGAAAGATACATCCTGACATAAGGAAAGACCTTTTTGAGGTCATCGAAAAGCCCCGAAATGAACTGGGCATGGTAGAAGGGCGACTCCGATTGCGCCACCATGACTCCGTTTTCCGTAAGATGCTCCTTTATCGACTGATAGAACTCACGCGAGAAAATGGTGGTTGCAGGCCCAACCGGGTCGGACGAATCCACAAAAACCACGTCATATCTGTCTTTTGACTCCCGAACGAATTTCGCTCCATCCTCAAAATGGACGCTCACCCGCGGATCATCAAAACTTGAAGCGATGTTCGGGAAGAATTCCCTGGATATTCTGACCACTTCTGAATCGATGTCCACGAGATCCACATGCTCAACGGATGGGTGTTTGCACACTTCGCGCAACGTGCCACCGTCGCCTCCGCCAATGATCAGGACCCGCTTCGGCTCAGGATGCGCGAACATTCCAACATGAGCAAGCATTTCGTGGTAAAAATATTCGTCTTTCTCGGTGAACATTATCGAGCCGTAGAGTATCAACACCTTGCCCAGCTCGAACGTGTCCACGACCATTATGCGCTGATATTTGCTATGGCCGGCGTAAAGCACATCCTTAATCCGAAATGTCAATCCGACCTCATTTTTATGGAGTTCCGAGAACCAGAGATTTGGCGGCGACAGATATTGATCAAATTCACTCATCTTATCATCCCCCTGATTTTCAACCGAGTTGTTTTCGGCAAAGGCTAAGATAGAACTAAAAATTTGTCAATCGGGGGGTCGAATAGGAGATATAGACT
>JAMOPK010000289.1 GCA_027064565.1 Caldifarciminota bacterium
ATGACGCCCAACCTACCAGTCTCTGACTCAATCCTTGATGACAGTCAAAAAATGGAAAATGGGAAAGTCAGAACATCGGTGGGACGGCCGTCCGCGGCCGTCAAATTACTCCCCAAACTGTTAGTGGCCGCCCTTAACCGACAGCTTTGCCCTTTGTCTCGGTTCCCAACAGCAAAACAACTGCTCCCGATATGAGCGACAGCGCGGCGAACCAAACAAGAGCCTCTAAAGGATTGCCGCGCTGAAGGAAATAGCCTGTGAAAAAGGGGGCCACGATGCCCGCAACCCTCGCCATCACGCCGGCCATGCCGTTAGCGGTGCCTCTGAAGGAAGTCGGAAACAGCTCAGGCGTGTATGCGTAAACCACTCCCCACACTCCGAGGCAGAAGAAGCTCGTTGCCAGCGCCGCGATGAGGAAAATTGCCATGTTTGTGGCCCATGCGAATATGAGCACTGAGACGGCCGTTCCGATGAAATAGATTGCAAGTGTGAGTTTCCGGCCTATTCGATCGATAAGGTAGGCGACCGACAGGTAGCCCGGAAGCTGTGCGACCATCATCAGAAATGTGAACCACATGCTTTTGACGTCACCTAATCCCCTTGCGGCGAAAACGCCGGGCAGCCAGATGAAAATGCCGTAATAGACAAAGCTTATGGTGAACCATGCGACCCAGACCATGATCGTGCTTTTCAGGTATTCCCTGCGGGAAAGCGCTGTGAGGGGCACGGAGACCTTTTCGATCGGCTCAATCTCATGTTTGATTTTGACGCCGAACTGCTTTTCGATGCCCGGGATACCCTTTTTGAGGAACAGGTATTTCGGACTTTCCGGGGCAAGTGCCATCGGAATCATCAAAAACCCGAAAAGCGCCATAACGAGGTAATCGGCTCTCCAGCCCAGTCTGGTCCCGACCGTCACGGCAAAGAGCCCAATCAGGATGCTCCCTATCGCCCAGCTCGTTTCAAGATAGACGAGATACCTGCCTCTGAGCCTGATGGACGTCAATTCGCTGAGATAGGCGTTGATGGATGGCAGGAGCCCGCCGTAACCGATGCCAGAGATGAACCTCAGGATCGCGAAAGTTCGTGGTGAATCTGCAAGGCCGTTGAATGCGGTGATTATCGAAGTCAGGAAAATGAACAGCAGGTTGGCATATTTCCTTCCCATCAGGTCGGCTATGAACCCGGAAATGAACGCTCCGATCAACATGCCCACAAAGGTGGAACTGGCAAGCGTGCTCGCCTCCATCTTGCTGAGGTTCCACTCGATCATGATCGAGCGCAGGGTGAAGGGCATGAGCATCACGCCTGCCGCCACCGCCATCCAGCTGAAGGCACACAGAATCAAAAACTTTTTCTGTTTCTCAGGCGGAATTATCTCGGGGATCAGTTCGTCGATCTTCACAGCTTCCTCCTTTCTGCAGGCGGTGGGGCATCAGAACACCCCACCGCTCATGATCGCTATTCCTGACTCTTTTCGCTCGA
The DNA here is from genome assembly GCA_027064565.1 of Caldifarciminota bacterium. GTDB lineage: Bacteria > Hydrothermota > Hydrothermia > B15-G9 > B15-G9 > WGAI01. The sequence goes on from JAMOPK010000289.1 coordinate 1,486, forward strand.
CGAATCCGTTGTGAGAGAAGCCCAGAGCGTCAGTATGGCTATGATGAGATTGCCCACCCAGTAGATGGCGCCTGCCCCCTGAATGAGGGCAAGGACGAACAGGATCGAGGCCACGATGAAGCTTATCCATGTCTGCCACATGGCTATCCCTCCTCAATTTTTGTCGTTAAGGACCTCAATGGCCGGGAGCTCCTTGCCGGCCAGGAATTCGAGGGTGGCACCGCCACCTGTGGAAACGTGACTGAAGTCCGAATCCTTCAGGCCGGCTTTGTGGATAGCCGAGACCGTATCTCCGCCTCCGGTCACGCTGTAAGCGCCCTTTGCCGTTGCGTCCGCCACAGCACGCGCGATTTCCACGG
>JAMOPK010000290.1 GCA_027064565.1 Caldifarciminota bacterium
GTAATACTCACGGCCGTAACGTTTTTTGAGTTTCCATGCGCCGTATTGCTCGATAACCCTGTGCTCGGGATCGCTCAGCAGGATGACTTTAAGCCCGTGTTTGTCCGCAAAATTCCTGTGGCTCCTGACCGAGTCCTTGCTGACGCCGATGACCTCACAGTTGAGCCTGTGGAACTCGTCGATGTGCTCGGTGAAATCGATGGCCTCACGGGTGCATCCGCTGGTGTTGTCTCTGGGGTAGAAGTAAAGGACAACCCATTTTCCACGAAAATCTTTGAGGCACACCTCCCTGCCGTCCTGATCCGGCAGGCAGAATTCAGGCGCCTTATCGCCGATCTTAAGCTCCATGACAACTCCCTTCTGTTTTCTCATTCCCTGAAGGCCTGAGCGGCATAGGAAAGGGTTACGTTGAGGGCCGCCTCCTGCCTCTCAGCGTCCATCCCCATCACTCCGTGCAGGAGATCAAGGATTTCCTGCTGTTTACCCTGAGAATCGACGTTCCTGACGACGGAATAATAGGCCATTGGCCAGAACATCGGACTGAGTCTGCGGTTGTAGGCATTTTCGATGGGTGACGAATTCTGGTGGAGCGCCATCCTGAGGGCGTGGATCAGTCGCCTGCTGACACTCCCCTCCTCCACCATCTTGACCAGTTTCTTGCCGCTTTTGATGGCTTGTGTGAACTCAGAGAACTTCAGCACCCTGCCGAAGGCGAACATGTGCCCGAACTCTTCCAGATTTTCGTCGCCCCGCTCAAGCATCTCGCTGAACGCCGCATGGGATGCCGATTTTGCGCGGCTCAATGCCTGTGCCGACAGCTCGGCGGCCCGGCGGACAGGGAATTTCGGGCCTGCAATGAAAAGCCCGCCTGAGATATTGACGCTGTTGTTCTCGACGACAAACTTCCGAAAATCGTCGTAAAGCTTTACCGCAAAGTCGATTACGGCGTTCCACGGCCCGATCACGAAAAGGTCATCGCCGCCGAGATACACCGGATAAAGCACACCCTTGATGGATTCTTTGAAAATTTTGTGGAATTCATCTCCGGTTTCCCAGTTTTTCATGACTTCTTCGTTGATCTCCTTCACGATGTTGTTGGTGTAGCCTGCGAAGAACAGGTCAAGGAAAGTGCTCAGGGTGGCGATTCTGGAGGGTGAGGCGTAAGGCAGGCCGGCGGCGAAGATGGCGCCGAGCAGGTCGAGGTCGGCGCGGAAAAAGCCCAGTTTCGCCGGCCCTTTCGAGGCCAGCACAAGGACGTCGAAGGAGACAAGGTTGCCTTTGTCGATGGTGTCCTTGAGTTCTTCCCAGCTGTCGTAATAAGTCGCCATGCGGGATTTCACATGTTGCGGAAATTCGTCCGCTACAGGTTCATCCTTCGGTGTATCCGGGTAACGCTTTTTATGGATTCTCCACGTCGGGAATGCTGAGGCTCCGAGGATGGTCCCGTATTCGGATCTGTCAAATGCGTCGGCTCCAAACCCTTTGATGGCGAGGACGTGCTCGTCGTTCTCGAGTCCCCGGGCTTCACTGTCGCTCAATCCATAAGCGATAAATCCCAGATCCCCGATGGCTTTAACCCACGATTCCTTTTTAGGAAGTTCTTTTTCCTCCTTTGTCTTACCATGAGTCAAATTTGTGCATTCCCCGAGAAAATCATCGCTCAGGACGCTTTTATAGTCTGTTGTATCGCCAAAAACGACATATCTGTCTGCGTTCCTTGCCAGCGCCTCGCCCAATCTGACGAAATCGTGGCATGTCGAGTCTATCTTCAAGCCGCGAAACCATCTTACCTCATTTTCTTTGATCGGCATGTGGCAGAGCTGGCAGACATCG
>JAMOPK010000291.1 GCA_027064565.1 Caldifarciminota bacterium
AGGACACGTTGAGGATGTGCTGAACAGGTTGCGGGAGCTTACGGTCTGACTTCCAGCTCTTTCAGCCTTTGCTCGGCGATCCTTTTGTTCTCGGTCTCCCCGAAGACAAGGATGTTCTCATACCATCTTCTGGCGTTTTCGATGTCCCCAAGCTCTCGATAGCAGTCCGCCAGAAGGAGGGCGGCATCCTCCCAGACGTATCTCGGCTGGCCCACCTGTTTGGCGATGGTAAAGAACTCCTTGAGCAAATCGATGGCCGCCTGATAGTTGCCCTTCTGATAATCGTCCCTTGCAAGGTAGTAGATGGAAAACAGGAGATAGCGTTGTGCGTTGTCATCTCCGTTGCTCAGGATTTCATCTCTGAGCCGCAGTATCCTGTCATATTCGCCCTCCTCAAACAGCGCCTTCACGTATTCGTTCAGCACGGCGTCCAGGTTGCCGGTCTGTGAGATGTATCTCTCGAAATACGGGATGGAGTGCCCGAACTCGCCGCCTTTGAAGTAGAATTCCGCGAGGAATTTGAACCCTTCACCGAGGTCATAATCCGGCTCAAGCTGGAGCAGGTATTCGTAAGCCTTTCGGGCAATCTGATTTCTGCCGTCAGATGCTGCCTTCTGAGCGAGGTAGATCAGTTCACCGATGAGTTTGGCCTTCTGGTCATCGTTGAGGGTTTTGTAAACGACGGACTGCAGTTCCCTCAAAGCCTGATAATACTCGGCCTCTTCAACGAAAATCCTGCCCTTGAGGATGTGGTAAATTGGCTCGGATGGGGATAGGTTCTCATCCACGATGCGCTCGGCTTCCCGTGTTTTCCCCTCTCTCAAAAGCCTTTCAACGTTTTTTTCCACAAGGTTTTCATGTGGCGTAACGTATTGGAAAATGACAAAAGCGGCTATAATCAACACAAGTAGCCCGGCCAGAATTTTCAAAAGGTTGGACATAACGCTCGCCTCCTGTGTAACTTTTTGCTAAACCTGACCTTCGGACACTGCCAGATAGGCGGCCCCGTATAGGCCGGCCTCGTCCCCGAGCTCCCCTTTCCTTATGTCAAGCTTTCTGCCGGGGAACGACATCAATCTGCTCCTGACCTCAGTGAGCAGGGAATCGATGAAAAATTCCCATGCGTTGGCAAGTCCACCTCCAAGCACCACGACTTCAGGGTCGATGAGGTGGGCGTAGTTGACGATAGCGATGCCAAGGATGCGGCCGTATTCCCGCCATAGATAGCGCGCCAGCCCGTCACCCCGCACAGCGTATTCGTAAATCAGTTTTGGCGTTAGCTCCATGTCGGAGGAGAGGAGTGTGTGGCCTTCCCATTTCGGTATCTGCCTCGATGCGAAGGTGATGAAGTAGTCGCGACCTAAAAACGACTCAACGCATCCGCGGTTTCCGCACCGGCAGAAGGGGCCGTCCATGGAGATGGTGATGTGTCCGACCTCACCGGCGGCGAAATTGGCGCCTTTGAGCAGTCTGCCGTCAACGATGATGCCGCCGCCTATGCCTGTGCCGAGGGTGAGAACCACGAGGTTTTTGCTGCCCTGACCGCTTCCCCACCGCCATTCTCCCAGCGCATACAGGTTGGCGTCGTTGCCGACATAGGTGGGAAGTCCTGTTTTGTCCGAGAGGATCGATGCGAGGGGCACCTCATCCCAGCCGGGCAGGTTGGGCGGGAACCTGACGATGCCGTTTTCCATGTCAACCATTCCCGGTGCGCCCACACCGATGGCAAGGGTGTCATCGAGCCGTAGCCTTTCGACGGCCTTACGAATGTTCTCAACGACGGTTTCCGGCCCATTTTCGGCCTCAGTGGGCAGTTTGACGAATTCCTC
>JAMOPK010000292.1 GCA_027064565.1 Caldifarciminota bacterium
AGCCGCCTCTTGAGGCTTGCAAACGCTTTGTCGTTGTAGTAGAGCAGGATCGAAAGCCCTTTTGTGAGTCCGCCGGCGAACAGGCGGGATGTCCGTCCCGATGCCTGAATGTAGCTCGACGCATCACCAACCACGATGTAAAGTCTTCCTTCACGCTGGAGCAGAGAGACTTCGTCCGAAGTGCGGACAGCGGAAACGAAGTTCGGGTCGCTCAGTTTCATCTGGATGAAAAGCGCAATCTCCTCAAGTTTCTGTTTTATTTTTGGGTATCGGTCAACCTGTTCCTCTCTGAGCGTCAAATATTTGCGGAGGAAATCGAGATAGTTATCGACCTCATCCCGTTCCGTCAGAACCGGCCTTATGGCAAGGAGCAGCCTGAAAAGGTGCGGTGGCGCAATGGATTCCGTTGCGGCAGGGATTTCCATTTTGGGGGTGCCGACGAAAATCGCATATCTGACCGCATCGGGCAGGTCGATCCCTCGAACAAGTGGGTTTAAATGGTGAGAAATTCCCACAGCCACACGGATTTCGCCCTTTCTGAACCGCTCCTGGGCCTCGGCGTCGAACTTCTCATAGATGATGGCCGGGATGCCCCTCGAATTGAGGAATTCGGTCAATTGTTCGGCGCCCTCGCGGCCGTAATCCATTGAGACATAGAGGAATCCGCCGCCTCCAAGCCGTTCGATGAGCTCCGCCGCCCGTTCCATGCCGTGCTGAAAGTTTTTGACCCGTTCAGCGACATCGACGATATTGCGCAATGTGGTCGATGACTTCTGCACCTCGAATCCGAGAAGTTCACGGAACAGCACGACCCTGCGGCTGCGCGGCTGCGCGGTCGCCGATGAGATCACGAGCGAGCCGTTGGCATAGCGCTGAATCTGCTGAAGCCGCTGGCGGTCGGCGTCGGTTTTGTCGGGTTTGAGTGCAAGTTTGATGGCATAATCGTTGAACCCCAGCAATTTCAAAAGTCGGTCGATGTTTTTCGATGTTTTCAGGAACGAATCGACATCATCGACGAAAAAGAAATTGTAAAATCGGTTGGCAAGCAACGCCTTAAGCTCAGGCGGAGCGTCTTCAGGCACCGGATACGGTTTTTTGAAAATCGGTTCGAGCATATCGAAATTGCGATAAAGGAACATGTGAGTCGTAACGAGGATGTCAAAATCGCCGGCTGCGATGGCTTCTTTCTCACCCTTTCGGCCTGTGAACCCCACCACCCGCCTTCTCCCACCGGAGGCCTTCTCAATGCGCTCAATCACTTGCTGGACAAGGAGTTTTGTTGGGACGATTATGTAGGCTCGGACGGGAAGGAACGAGGCTGCCACAATGCCAAATGTCGTTTTTCCGACCCCAGTTGGTGCAAGGATGGCGAACGACCGTTTGGCAAGCACCCGTTTAGCCCATGTCACCTGAAGCGCCCATGGTTCAGAACCGATTACGGATGTAAAAAATTCGGCAAAAGCCTTTGAAGCTTTCTCGATCTCGCAAAATCTGGCGTATTCCTTGAGCCTGCCAGCCTTTTTCAATTCGGCACAAAGAGATTCGATCGAAATCGGCACATTTTCAGATCCTTCTGGCGGTTTAGGCAGGCATTTTGAGCACGGCAGTCCGCGCTCAAGCCTCGAGGACCCTATATCCCCGGCACAGTTGGGGCACAATTTTTTGAATATCGCAATGTTCATGGCTCAACCTCGAATGTATCGCCTATCGAATGGGGTTTATTCGCAATGAATGCTTTATTCCTTGATCATTTCCATCAAATCTATGGGACGAGAGAGCACCTGAAACCCCTGCGGAGTCTTGCCCGTCTCAAATATAG
>JAMOPK010000293.1 GCA_027064565.1 Caldifarciminota bacterium
CTTCCTATAGGGTGTCGTCGAAGGGGCGGGGTTTCTGCACGATCTCACATCGACGACACGGAAATCCGATAAAGCGGCCCCTGACGTTTCACTTCAAACCGGGCACCGATAAACATCTCGGTTACCCACATGTTCGTCTTCGCATGCTCCGTAACCTCACGGACATAGATGTGACCACCGAGCAAGCCCATGAGCGGGATAAGGTTATCCTCAAGATGGGCATCGGCGGAAGCTCCGGCTTTCAGCTCGTTCAGGAGCTTAATGGCCGCCTCCCGCCCGACCGTCTCGGAAGGAACTCCACGTTTGCCTATACCATCAGCTCCGATCGTAAATCCGCGAGCCGATTCGGCCACAACGGCTATGGCGCTGCCCGGAGTGTAAGCGTCGACGTAATTCACCCGACGCTCAAAGCTGACTTTAAGCTCAGAAAGCACTTTCTCGGCCGCCATCAACTGGCGATGGGCGACACGCCTGCCCTTCAAATGCCTGGAAGCTATAGAATAAAACGTTATCCTCCTGACCTGAGCGATTCTATCCCTCAAAATCGGCCCGTAACGGCGCCTCAATTGCGAAACGAACTCCTCAAAACTTCCGTAATCATCCCTTGAAATCGCTGGCCTGACCACGAGCCGCACCTCGCCGCCGCCTCCCGGATAAAAACCCCTCCTTTTCACGTCTAACTTCAACTCCGACGCCAATTTCTCAAATTCCGGCACGATGACGTATCGGAAATAGTCAAAGGTCATGCTCATGGGGACGTCCGTTCCACCCCTGACCGTAAGATCGACCTTTGAGGATGCGAAAAGCGACACTGGCAGAATGGTCTGCATGAAAAGTGGGATGGAGCCAGCGGTTTGGAAATCTATGAATACCCGGCCGCCCTTCAATTTGCCGGGAGTGAATCTTATCTCGGTCGATCCGGGACGGGCATTTTCAATTTTGCTCGAAGTCAGTTTCTGAAGGGCTTTCAGGATGTTGAGATGCTGAGGCTTCAGGCCGGGCTTTTTACGCCCTTTCCTGATGTTGAATGCGTGGAACGGCTTGCCGGTGATGAGCGAAAGGAAAAGGGCGGTGCGGAGTATCTGACCTCCACCCTCTCCGTAGGAGCCGTCAATTTTCAGCATTTTTAGGTTTGACTTTGAGTTTCAGGCCTTTTACCTGTTCTACAACGACTCCCGTTCCGGCCGGGATCGGCGAATCGCTGTAAGCCGTCCACAATTCCCCGTGAACGAGCACCATGCCGCCGCGCGGAGTGATGTCTGTCTTCGCAATACCCTCCTCACCGATCAACCCTTCCGTACCGGTAATCGGTTTTCTTCTCATGACCTGCACGGCCTTGTAAATCACGAAAAAGAGCAGGGCCGCGGTGATCCCGACGAACGTGAATATCGTGACGTAGGAAATCCTGAAAAACGACGGTGCTGTCGTGTTGAAAAGCATAATCGAGCCGACCGAAAGCGAGATAAGTCCTCCGATCGCCAGCACCCCGTGGGACTGGACATAGACCTCGGCGACGAAAAGAATAAACGCAAAGACCATGAGGGCAACGCCAGCGTAATTCACAGGCAGCCTCTGGAATGCGTAGAGGGCAAGGATTATGGCTATTCCTCCAACAACACCGGGCAGAATGGCACCGGGATGTGACAGCTCAAAGATCAGGCCATACATCCCGATCATGAATAGGATGAAGGCGATGGTCGGGTCTGACAGCACTTTGAGGAATCTTTCCCTGAAAGACATGTGGATTTCGACCGTTCTGGCCCCCACGGTGTTCAATTTTACGAACCTGTCATCTTTGAGCCGTATAA
>JAMOPK010000294.1 GCA_027064565.1 Caldifarciminota bacterium
AAGGGCATCGTGTGGCGCGAGGGGCTCGGCTCGGTCTATGACAAGGTCATGCGGATAAAGGAACTCGCCATGAAATTGGCATCCGATGATGAGACTGTGGACACCGGGGCATTGGAAAGGGGCGCTCTGCTCTCGAAAACCGACCTCACGACCGAGATGATACGGGACGGCAAAGAGTTCACCAAACTGGAGGGTGTGATCGGCATGGAATACGCCCTCGCTCAGGGTGAGAATGAGAAAGTCGCCCGCATCATCTTCGAGCACCATCTCCCGCGCTTCTCTGGCGACAGGCTGCCCGAGCTTAGGGAGGCCGCATGGCTGGCGGTGGCTGACAGGCTCGACACAATTGCGGGCATCATGTCAACAGGCTATGAGGTCAGCGGTTCGCAGGACCCGCTGGGACTCCGCAGATTGGCGTATGGACTGATCGACGTCATTCTCGGCCACGAATTGAGGTTCGACATGCGGAAAGCGGCGGAACTGGCCGCTGCTCCATTTGGAAACCACGAACTCAGCTCAAAAATCGTCGATTTTATCCTTGGGCGGTTCGAGAATTACCTTGAGGAGAAGGAGTCCGTCAGATACGACCTCGTCGATGCGGTCATCGCATCTGGGATCACGGATCTGGTCAACCTGCGGAAACGGGCGCTTGCCCTGCAAAAACTCATGGAATCCGAGCCAGAAATCTTTTCCGACGTCGTGATCGGCCAGAAAAGGGTTGCCAATATCCTCGAAAAGACAGCCGAACTGCCCGAAATCGACCCTCAACTCTTTGAAAAAGACGAGGAAAGGACGCTCTACGAAATCGCCCGCAAGGTGGAGCCAGAAGTCCGTAAGGCGGTTGAGGGTGAGGACTTCGACAGGGCGCTGAAACTGCTCCTCGAACTCAGAGCGCCAATCGACAGCTTTTTCGACAACGTGTTCGTGATGGTGGACGACCCGAAACTGAGGCTCAACCGCCTCGCACTGCTCAACTTTGTGAGAACCATTTTCAAACTTTACGGGGACTTTTCAAAGATAGCCATGTGAGTTCCCCGTTGATTCCTGAAACCTTTGCATCAGGAGGGAAAACATGCTTGACATAGCTTACCTGAGAGCCAAAAGGGACGTTCTTATCGATGCCCTCAAGAAAAGGGGCTATGATGTTTCGATAGTTGACAGGCTTGTTGAGTTAGACGAGAAAAGGCGCCGTCTGGTCAAAGAGGGCGATGACCTGAGAAAAATAAGGAACGAGAAAAGCGAGGAGGTCGCCCGTATCAAAAAATCCGGCGGTGACGCCTCGGAGCTCATCGCCGAGCTGAAAAACGTCAGCAAACGCATCAAAGAAATTGAAGAAGAGCAGAAAAAGATTGAGGCGGAATTCAGGGAATTATGGCTCCAGATACCCAATATCCCGCACGAAAGCGTGCCTGTGGGCAAAGACGAGACCGAAAACGTGGTCGTGAGATACGAGGGCGAGAGGCGGGAGTTCGATTTCACTCCAAAGCCCCACTGGGACATCGGCGAATCCCTTGGAATAATCGACTTTAAGACCGCCAGCCAGATGTCGGGATCAAGGTTCTTCATCCTGAAAGGCGCCGGTGCGCTCCTTGAGCGTGCGCTGATAAACTTCTTCCTGGACGTCCACACAGGGCAACACGGATATTCGGAGGTGATGCCCCCGGTGCTCGTGCGTGAGGAAGCGGCCTATGCCTCCGGGCACCTGCCGAAGTTCAGGGAGGAAATGTATTACATCGAACAGGATGAGCTTTTCCTGATACCCACCGCCGAAATGGCACTCGCCAACCTCCACAGGAATCAAATTCT
>JAMOPK010000295.1 GCA_027064565.1 Caldifarciminota bacterium
CTCCTTTTCAATCCCAGATACGCCATCCTCGACGAGCCGGATACCGGCGTCGATGTAGATTCCCTGAAACTCATAGCAACCACCATCTCGGACGTTCTCCACCGTGACATCGGGGTTCTTCTCATCACTCACTACGCGAGGATCCTGTCACTCCTCCCGCCACACTTTGCGGTGCACGTGCTTGTCGATGGTGAGATACGGGCGGAAGGCGGGCCTGAACTCGCCAGACACATCGAAGAGAAGGGATTTGAAGGGAGCAACCTCAAATGAGCCTTGCAAGGAAAATTGGAGAAGCGGCAGGCGAACCGGATTGGGTCATAGCCATTCGAGAGGAAGCCGAGCGTTACATCAAAAAAGCGCCGTTTCCCGAAGAGCTAACTCCCCTTGATCTGGATAAGTATTCACCTCTGGGCGAGGGGGATGTGCCAATCCCGGAAATCAAAGACATAAATGACCTGCCGGAGAACATAACCCGGCTCCTGGACAAAATGGGCATCCCCCGCAGGGAATGGCCAAGGGTGCTTGGCCTTGTGCAGGTAAACGAACAGTCGGCCGCTGGCCTTGCAACGCTCCGCTATTTCCAGAAAATCGGGGTGGAAAGCTACCTGTTCAGAGAGGCGCTCAAACGGGTGCCGGACATCAAGGATTACGCCTTCAAACTTATGCCTTACCGCGAGAACGCATTTGTCGCATATCACACCGCCTACTGGCAGGGCGGCATCTACGTCCGGGTCAAGGAAGGAGCAAAAGTCCCTCAACCCCTGCACACCTACTTTTTGATCACGAGAGGCGCACACGCGCAGGCCGATCATGCCCTGCTCATTTTAGAAAAGGGCAGTCAGGCAACTTTAATCGAGGGCTGCACGGCTCCGCTGTTAACCCGATTCTCGCTCCACATAGGAGCAACCGAGATATTCGTCAAGGAGGGCGCCCGGGCGCGGCTCATCGTCCTCCAGAACTGGCCCGACTACGTCCATACGAGGCCCTACACGAGAGTGCTTGTGGAGGAAGGTGCCGAAGTCGAGATCGTCGTGGCAATTCTGGGCGCCGGACGCACAACGGGCAGATATGAGGAGATATTACTCAAAGGGGAATCCTCGAAGACCACAATTCATTCCATCTCGTTCCCGCGAGGCACTTCCAGACTTGAGGACGTCATCAAGGTCTATCTTGAGGCGCCGAACACACGGGCCATCATCAACACACGCGGGATCGTCAAGGATAGCGCCCAATCCAATTCGTTCATCACCGTCGAATCCCGGGAAAGGAAGGGCGAAACCCTTGCACATGTCGAGTGCTCAGGACTGATTTTGAACGAGGGCGCAACACACGCCACTTATCCGACAATGGTCTCAAGTTCCAGCCGTGCACACCTCGAACATGAGGCTTACGTCGGGAAAATCAGCGAAGAGGCCCTTGAATATCTGAAATCCAGAGGGTTGGACGACGAGGAAGCGCTTTCGCTGATGCTGCGTGGCTACATCGAGCCGGTGGCAGCACACATGCCTTTCGAGTTCTCAATGGAAATAAGGCGGATGGCGAAAATCCTGGCAGAAAGGGGGACAGCATGATAACAAAAAAACACCTTTGGGTCCCGAACCTGCCTGAAAAAACGGAGCTGCCGATAAACGAGAGCGAAATTGGATCCGCAAGGAATATCCTCAGGGAACTTGGCGTGCCGGAAGACGAACATGACCTTATGCTCGGCCTCGCTGATGAATTGCCTGAGAGGTTCAGAAGGAAAAGGAAGCACATCCAATCACTCGGCGTGAAATTGACCGAAGAATGCGGCACGCCCTCAGTTCT
>JAMOPK010000296.1 GCA_027064565.1 Caldifarciminota bacterium
TCGTTCCGTCATTTTTAACGCCCGTCCTGAGCTTGAGGATCGCTGAGCGGCGGACCCTTGTGGAGACAAAGACCTCCTCACGGCTCAGTGCGATCCGGGACGGCCGTTTGTGTTTCCATGTGACGAACGCCACAAGCGGCTCAAGGATGATCTCCTGTTTGCCGCCGAATCCGCCGCCGAGATGCGGCTTTATCACCCTGATCTTTCTCAACGGGATGTCCAGTATCATGCTGAGGATCCGCCGGGTGTGGAACGGGACCTGAGTCGATGAAATGACCACCAGCCTGCCCATCTCATCGATGTAGGCCACCGCGGCATGAGGTTCCAGCATGGCATGGGCGCCGTAGTGCGTCCGATAGACGTGCTCCTCGACGAAATCGGCTTCGCTGAACCCCTTTTCGAGGTCGCCGTAGCTTATGTCAAGCTCAGCCGCAAGGTTCCGTTTGGGGTCATATTTCGCTGGAATTATCATGTGTGCTTCCGGATCAGGGATCATCGGAGCGCCTTCCTTGAGCGCTTCCTCAGGGTCAAAAACGGGATCGAGGACCCGGTATTTCACCCTGATTTTCTTCTTTGCTTCATCCGCTATCCGTTTATCTTCTGCGACGACCACAGCCACCCGATCACCGACAAACCTGACCTTTTTGTCCAGTATCCTCGAATCGTAAGGCGACGGCTCAGGATACCCCTGTCCGGCAGTTGTAAACAGTTTATTCGGGACGTTCTGATAGGTCAGCACATCCACGACTCCATCCATTGCAAGCGCTTCGCTGACATCAATTTCCTCTATCTCAGCATGGGCGTAAGGCGAGTAAAGGATGCTCAGGTGAAGCGCATCCTTGAGTTCAAAGTCATCAGTGAACATTGCGGCTCCGGCCGCAAGCGAAATGGCATCGATCTTTTTGACCGGTTTGCCGACGTTTTTAAACTTTTTCATTTTTCATCCTCTCCGATGCTAATTTAACGCCTTCAATAATTTTCACATAGCCGGTGCAGCGGCACAGGTTCCCGTCGAGGGCCTGCTTGATCTCCTCCTCCGTTGGGTCAGGATTCCTTTGCAGGAGGTAGAAGGTTGAGACGACGAATCCGGGGGTGCAGAATCCACACTGGACCGCGCCGACCTCCGCAAACGCCTGCTGGATCGGATGCGGGTTGTTCTGATCCCCGATGCCCTTGCTGGTCACGATCTCCTTGCCCATGGCCGTTGCGGCAAATACCATGCAGGAATTGACCACCCTGCCGTCCAGCAGAACCGCACAGGCTCCGCATGTCCCCTCACTGCATCCCTCTTTGACCTCGGTGAATCCGTGTTGTCTAAGGACATGCAGGAGGGTGTCGCGCGGATCAAATTCCAGCTCATAATCCCGACCGTTAATCCTGAAAATCCCTTTCATTTTCCTGCCTCCAGATTTTTGAGTGTGGATTCTATCGCCCGCTCGATCTCGACAAGCGCCACCGCTTTTGTGTATTCGCCGCTTCCGATCCGCGTATCGTGGAACTGGATAGAATCGGCGATGGAGTTGACAAGTTGCGAAGGGTCTATTTCTCCGGGCTCACGGCCGATAACGGCGTCGCTGAGCTCTTCGAAGGTCTGGAATTTCTGCCTTGAGCCGACGAGGACAAGCCTGAAGTCCGAGATTTTTCCGTCCTTGCTGTTCGTTAGAAGGCTGATGTTCAGGGCGCCGTAATCGAAATGGGTTCGTGCTACCCGCTGGTAATATGACAGGCCCTTGAACTTTTTGAATCTGACCGACCTGATGAGACTGCCGCGCTTCAAAGAGCGATCCTTCGCAAACTTTTCGAT
>JAMOPK010000297.1 GCA_027064565.1 Caldifarciminota bacterium
TTTGTCAATCTATAGACAAAGGTTATTGTGATTTTTGTTCTAATCATAGTGGGGAAGGTTAAAGCCTTCCCCTTCAATTGTTAAGCCCCTCATTTTTCGAACAGCCTCAGGCGTTGCAACTTACTTCTGTTATCGTTCCTTATCCTTCAGCTCGCGAAAAGCCTCTAAGAGCTTCAATGCGTTTTTGCTCATGTCGAATTTATCTCGGGCAAGCCTCAATGCATTCCGGGAAAGTTTATCGTAGAGCTCTCTGTTCGAGGCTACCAACTTGATGAAATTTATAAGCGGTTCAACGGCGTCATGGGGGAAGCCTTCTCCTGCACCATATTCTCTGAGCAGGCCTGCGAGAAAACCATCGTTGTTAACGACGACAGGTTTCCCCAAGGCAAGGTATTCCATTGATTTGCTCGGCAGGGCCATCTTCAGCCACGGGGAATCGTTTTTGAGCAGCACAAGGCCGAGATCAGCCGCTTTGATGAGAGAAATTGTTTTATGCCATGGCATAGTTCCCCAGTATTTCAAGTTGGGAAGCCTATTCTCTATAAAAAAAGGCCTATCGATGCCGTCTCCAATCACCCAGAACTCCACATCGGGAAGTTTTCTGGCATAATCGAAAAGGATCTGAGTCCCCTGTAGTCTGCCAAGCAGCCCTGAGTAAATAACTGTAAATTTCTTGTTTTTGCGAGGATAAGGCTTTATCAACTCCAGTTCTTTGAATAACACTCCGTTGGGTATCCATAGTTTCTCCATGTCAAAGAACTCGCTGAGATAATCGAGAATAGGTTTTACTGGTGAAACGAGCATGGATGCACGTCGATAAAAGCGATGTAAGATTACAGTGGTTATCCTGGCTGCTATTCCCCACAAGATGTTGTATTTATCATCGAGAGTAACAACTTCCGGCCACGTGTCACGGATATCGAGAACCAACTTCCCGTCGTATTTCAGGTGCAACTTGTAACCTGAAATTGTGTTCCAGATAGGCGGTGTGGTAGCGAACACAATGTCAAATTTGTCCTCTATTGTTTTGAAAGTGGCTGTTATTGTGTTCAGGAAAAACGTGGTTTGATTGTAAAGCTTGCGGTAAAGCGAAGATCCACTTGCCGACCTGACAGCGGGGACACGTATCACCATGGTACTTTCAAACTTTTCCCTATATACCCGGCGCTCTTGATAATTGTCGGGGATATTGCCAGTGGGATAATGCGGCACCTGACATACTACTGTAACTTCAGCGTCGTTTCTCGACCAAATTTTTACGAAATTCCTTGCCCTATTAGCAGCAGCGCCCAATTCCGGTGGAAAAAATTGAGTGATGTAGAGTATCCTGAGCTTTCCTGTGGGCGTTTTATCGTGTGAATTTGGACCGGCGGCTATCTCGTCGTTTAATGTCATCCCTGGCCTCCTAACTCACCCTGCCACGATGTGGATAAACCGATGACATGGTGATTTCTGGCCGAAGTTTTTCAGATGCCCCTTCAAGATAGAAATTCATTGCAAGAGTTAGAGCTTAAGTTTAAGCTCATCCCTGATTTTTTACTACCATGCCTCCGGATACCTGAGGAAGGTTAGTTGAATCCATTTGCGGTTTAAAGGCGAAAAATCTAATTGGCTACCATAAAGTTCAGGGTTTTGTGCCGCAAGCCAGCCGAATATAACCTTTTGCGTAGAGCTTCTCATCATAATCTGTGAATCCTGTGTCAATGAACAGCTTTTTGAGATCGCTCATTATGAACTCTGCTGCAAGGGGACACTCGACTTTCGTGATGAAATATTTAACCAGCGGGTTGCTTCTCTCTATGTC
>JAMOPK010000298.1 GCA_027064565.1 Caldifarciminota bacterium
TGCTAAAGCTTGCGCCTACAACGCAATCGCTGTGGTCCCGGGCAAGGTGCTTATATTCGACGAGGTGTGCAAAGGATGTGGAACATGCACCATCGCCTGCCCCCAACGCGCCATCTATGAGGTGCCACGTGAGATCGGTGTCATCAACGAGGGATGGGTCGATGGAAAAATCCACTTTTTCGAGGGAAAGCTCAACATCGGCGAGTCGGCCACAACTTACCTCATCCGCGAACTCAAAAAATTCGCCAAGACGGATCAGGACGTCGTGATAGACGCCCCTCCGGGCACGTCATGTCCCATGCTGGAGGCAACAAAATTTGTTGATTTCGTGATACTTGTCGCCGAACCAACGCCCTTTGGAGTCTATGACCTCAATCTCTCCATTCAGGCGCTTAAGGACACCGGGCTGAAATTGGGCATCGTGGTAAACAAATACGGAATCGGGAACGACGACGTGTTTAAACTGGCGGAAAAATACGGCATTCCGGTGTTGATGAAGATTCCGTTCGACAGGGAACTCGCAGCTGCCTACTCGAAAGGCGTTCCACTGCCCGTGGCGAAACCGGAGATAAAATCAGAACTCAAGCGAATGGTTGACGAAATCCGAAACATGGTCGGAGGTGGAGCATGATCAGGCAGGCGGTTCCTGAAATCGTTGTGTTGAGCGGAAAAGGCGGGACAGGGAAAACGACGATTGCCGGTTCATTCGCCGCGCTCGCCCAGAACAAGGTCATCGCCGACCTCGACGTTGACGCCCCCGACCTGCACATCATCCTCAAACCACACGTTATCTCCGAAAAAGAGTTCTACGGGATGGAACGGGCACGGATCGACCTGGACGTCTGCACTCAGTGCGGGCTGTGCATTGAGGCGTGCAGGTTTGACGCCATTTCCGAGGATTTCGTCGTTGACGAAAACTTCTGCGAGGGATGCCGGGCCTGCAAGTATGTCTGTCCGGTTGAGGCCGTGCAGATGTTGCCGCACGTCGCCGGAAAATGGTTCATCTCAGAGACAAGATACGGCCCGATGGTTCATGGTCAGCTCGGAATCGCGGAGGAGAACTCCGGCAAACTGGTAACAGTCATCCGAAATCAGGCCAAATTCACCGCCCAGAAAGGCGGATACGGGCTTATCATCTCAGATGGCCCACCGGGGATTGGCTGTCCGGTAACCTCCTCGATAACCGGGGCGCCCTTTTCAGTGGTAGTGACCGAGCCCACCCAGTCCGGGCTTCACGACATCGACAGGCTTTTCGATCTATTCGTCCATTTCAGCGTGACAGGCTTTCTGGTGGTCAACAAATACGACCTTAATGTCGAGATGACCGAGGAGATCGAGAAATTCGCTATCTCAAAAGGCGTCACACCCATTGGCAGAATCCCATTTGACGAAAAAGTTGTGGAGGCACTCGTCAACGGACTGCCTGTGGTGGAATACGAGGACGGTCCCGCCCGAGAAGCGATAATTGAAATCTGGGAACGTGTGGCCTCGAAGATGGGTATCTGAAGATTGAGAGGCCGGGGAAGGAATCAGGTGCAGGGTGTTTGCCCTGCACCTTTTTGATTTTCGGTCAGTTAGAAGCAGGCGCGACGTAAAAGGAAACGCTCGTTGCCATCATCACACCGAAAACCGAGCCATTGGCTATCCCGGATATGTTCACCATATCACCCGCATCAAGCCAGAAATAGACATAACTTTCTCTCGAAAGGAAACTTCCGGGGATGACGTAGGACCTGGCTGTTCCGGGCAATCTCAGTTCTGCATCGTTGCCGTCGGAATAGCCGTAAGAAGCGAGGATAGAATCGGGTGCCTCGCCTCCGATTTCCCATGCGACACGGACATCCTGTCCTATAGGCAGGGTGGTATCGCTGGAGGGAGCTGTGATAACCATTGACGTCATGTTGGGCGCCTCGACACTCGCAGAGGCATTACCTGAATCTGACCTTACGGTAAGGGTGTATTGCATCCCGGGAGTAAACTCGACTGATGCGGTATATCCTTCTCCATAGGTCTGATATTCGAGCGTATCGTTGTTCACGGTCACGATGGCGTCCGAAATCGGCGCACCTGTAGCGCTGTTCGCTCTAACTTCCACCCATGCCATCCCCTGGGATTTGGCATCGGGAGCGGCCATAACGACGCCGCGCACGAAGATGTTTCCGGCTCCACTGCCGTTCCCGGAATCGTCGTCCGGTTCTGTCGTCCTGTTACATCCGGCCACAGCAACAATCACAGCCAGTGAAACAAGCACTGCAAATTTTTTCAGCATAAATAAAATCCTCCTGAATTTTAGCGGAGGGATTATGCAGTTTATCCCTTCAAAGTCAAATTTTTGATACTCAAAAATTTATGCCCGCAATCCGGGAGAACGGCTCCGGATTTTGTATCTTATTCCACAACTATTTTCCGCATCCGCCAGAATATCCGGTCTATCCTCGCGTTGCAGTTGCGGTGGTAGAACTTAACCGGTCCAACCCACGGGATTATGGCCTGTTTGAACCCCATCCTCTTGAGGTCTTCAAGGGAACGCAGAAGCAATGCCCGACCTATGCCCTTACCTCTCAAAGTCTTTGACGTTCCCATCGGGCCGAACCAGCCTGTCCCCATGTTGTTGCACTCGTGGGCCGAGAATCCCACAACCCTGCCGTTAAGCTCAGCGATGAAAATTGTCGGCGGCTCGTTTTCAAGCGCTATCTGGACTTCGCCCTCCCAGCCGTGGAACTCCGACGAAATGAAATCGAGAATAGCATCCCTGTCGTGCCTCGACGCGCGTCTGACCATTATCGAGAAATCGGCGAGCAGCTTCCTCTCAAGCTCCTCGTCCGTTTCGATGTCGCAGAGGTCAGCCGTCAGGTTGTAGGTCTCGTCGAACTTCTGATAGCCATGCTTATCGAAGAAAAGCAGGGCGGACGTGTAACGTGGATCGAGTCCGGGCATGAAGTAGTTGGGGGCACCCTCGCACACCCTGATCTCGCGGGCTCCCCTATCAACAAGTTTTTTCTCCATCTCCTCGAGCATGGCCGTCCCTATGCCCATGTTCCTGAATTGTGGCCTGACGGCAAAGAGCTTATGGTAGCCTGTCCCCTTCCGCACGATGCCCAGCCAGAAAGCCGCCGGGACATCGTCTAAGAACCCGATGAGCGCCGTCTCAGGATCAAAATCCTCGTCGCCGAACGTTTTTTCAAAGATCAGCGAATAGCTCAGCCTGTCGAATTCCAGAGATTCGTTCAGGATGTCGAGGGCCATCCCGAGGAGTTCCTTGCTTAACTCTCTGAAAATTAGTTCACTCATGGTCAAAATGCGTGGTCAAAGGTTATGTCTATCGTCGAAAATCCTCTGGAAAACCCGAAATCGGCAGCAATTATAAAATCCCTTCCCCACATCAACCTGAGTCCTGCGGCATAACCGACAGCAGAAACTTCATAAACATCATCGGAAATCCAGCTCTCTCCGATAACATCCTGGCCAAATCCGTAGCCGATATCCAGATCTGCAACTCCTCCAAGCGTCCATTCACTCCCCAAAAAATTGAAGTTCAAAAACCTCCAGCGGAGTTCCGTGTTCATGATTAGCTTATTCTGTGCAGTTGCGTAAAAAGTCGGGTATCCCCTGACACTGTTTCTGCCTCCCACCCCCTCAAATGGCCTGAGGGAGTAGTTCCAGCCTACCATGAAAAACGGAGCTTCATCCGATATCCTCGAATAAGCCGTCCTTGCGGCCAGAGTGACGGATCGGAGAGGCGAGTAATACCCTGTTGCCGAGAGAAACAGGGTTGTGAAATGATAGTCGCCTCCCCAGATGCCGTAGGACGCCTCCAGCAACCATCCATCGGATGGATCGCCCTCGAAATCCCGTTTGTCCCAATAGATGCCGAACTGCAAACCTGCAACCTTTCCGCCCTGCCAGCCCTGTGGTTTCATGGAATTTATCACCGATCCGGGACGCAGTTCCACATCATGAAGCTGGTAGTTAAACATTACATAGGTAACTTTATGGCGAGTTACAGCCTGAACGAACCTGTTGGTATGGATGTAGGTGTAGGCGGTGTCGCCGGGTTTCACGTTGCCGGAATCTACCAAAGAGAGCGGGTAATAGTTCTCGTAAAGCGCCCTGTTGTATTCCGCTGTCACAGTGAATCTGAGCCTGCCCTTCTTATCGAAGAAAAGCCTGTGCTTCTGAACGCCTCCGGTGGTGCGGTAGAACTGACCATAAACGTTCCAGCTGTATTCGGTTGCATCTCCTTCATAAGCGAAAAGTCCCACCCTAAGACCGTATCCGACACCGACTTGAGAAGAATAACTCACCAGAGGTATGCCTTTGACAGCATAATGAACCGGAGAGCCTGCAATCAGCATTGTGGCGAGTATAGCTACATGTAACGCCATTTTTTACCCCCTGTTTGGCGGAAATTTTAATGGCATACCCAGAAATGCAAAATTTGGGGATAATTTGAAAATCAGTTTCAGGATCAGGAGAAACTCAGGACAAAATCGAGCGATGAGTTAGGGAACGCCTCAAAAAATTGAAACTCTGTAACTTTACAAAAATTGGCATCAATCAATAAACGCTTGATAAACGTCATCAGCGTTCTTAAAATACGAATCACCAAAACCAAAAAGGAGGCATAAGATGAAGTGGCTGAAAGTAGCTGTTGCAACTTTGATTCTTGTAGGGGTCGCATCTGCACAGTCTGTGTGGCATGAATGGGCAACTGATAGCCCTGATGACAGCGTTTATGCTGACACAACTGGTTATGATCAGTATACACGTGACATAATTGCTGGCACTGACCTTGATCAGGACGGTAAACCGGAAGTGATGTTTACCGATTACAAAAACGGTGGCCGCCTGCATGTGTTTGAGCTTGTTGCCCCTGAGACCCTTCAGGAAGTCTGGACATATCAGTTTCCTGCATCCGGATATTACTCCACGACCCGTAGTCTTAAGGTTGGAGACCTTGATGGCGACGGAAATGGTGAAATTCTCGTGGCTTACACCGGCCCATCCGGTGATACCACATACGCAGGCCTTTACGTGTTTGAGTGGAATGGCACGGACAATGGCTATGGCAATCCCGATGGCACGCCCAGCACCCGCATAGTCGATTTTGCATTTGAGTATGATTCAACCGGGAATTTGATTTATCCCGATCAGTATAGATCAGAGGACATTGCCGTTGGTGATTTCGATGGTGACGGCATTCAGGAAGTGCTCTGGGTCAACAATGCGTCCACACCATTTGACAACGCTTACATCTTCTCCATAGCTGGCGATGTCAGCAGCTTTTACATTACACAGCCTGAGACCACAATCAAAAGGAGAGTCGAGGGATTTGGTGGAAGCACTATTTCAGGTTTTGGTCCCGTGGATATTAACGGAAATAATATTCCTGAAGCTGTTATTATGATCTGGAATCATGTGGGGCTCGCACTGGTAGAAGGTGTCGGACCTGACCAATATAACATCATCTATCATGTCGAGGGACTTGACCCCAACGACCTTTATTCTTATGCAAAAGCAGTAAACGCAGTTGATATTGACAACGATGGGAAACAGGATCTCGTTATCGGTGGTCTTCTCAGGAATCGTTTCTATGTAGTCAGGAACACCAGTGACAACACCTTTGTCGTTGACACCGTGAACTTTGACACCCTTGATACCAACCTCTCCATCTACAGCCTCAGGGCCGGCGATCTGGATGGCGACGGCACACCCAATATTTACATCGGAAGCCTCTCCGAAGGCTTTGATGTCCTCTCCCACACCGGTGGTGCACTCAACGATCCTGCCAACTGGACAAAGGAAGTTGTTTGGGATAATTTCCGCAGAGACACCCTTATCGTCGATACCACCGACACTGCTGGCAACCCGATTCAGGATACTCTCGTTGTGAGGACTCAGATCGGTCCGAACCTTGCACTTGCCGATCTTGACGGCGACGGCAACGGCGAAGGCATTTTCGTGACACAGGAGTCCGGCGATGTAGCTGCTATTCCTTACACTTACGGATTCCTCCATGTGGTCGAATATGGCCCACAACACAGTGTCGAGGAATGGACAATCCTCCCGCCGAAAGGCTCCACCATCGAACTCTATGCCGCAACTCCTAACCCGTTCAGGGACAGGGCTCAGATCAGCTTCTATGTGCCTTCAAGGACGAACGTGACCCTGAACATCTATGATGCAACAGGAAGGCTTGTCAAGACGCTCGTCAAAGGCACAGTGGATGCCGGCCGTCACAGCGTTATCTGGAACGGCACAGACAACTCCGGCCACAGCGTGAGCGAGGGAATCTACATCTACAGGCTCTCCGCAAATGGCGAAAGCAGGACCGGCAGGGTCGTGCTTGTGAAGTAAGCGGATTTTCGACCGAAAGTCATGGGGCGGCCGCGAAGCGGCCGCCCTTTTTGTTTTGCCTTCCATCGGGGAAGTTAGAATCACTCGTTGTGTGGCAGGACAAGGTTTAAGATGATGCCGGCTATCGCGGCAATCGGCATGCCCGAAAGCTCGAAATTCCCGATCTTCAACACCGCACCGCCAACGCCAAGCGTCAGAACCACCGAAACTATGATCAGCGTCCTGGGATGGGCGAAATCTATCTCCTCTTTTTTGAGCATCCTGATTCCCACAGAGGCTATCATGCCGAAAAGGATGAGGCTCACGCCGCCGATGACCGACTGCGGGATCGTTCTCAAGATGGCTCCGATCTTCGCCCAGAAGGAAACAAGGATAGCGAGGAGGGCCGCCTTTCGCAAAACCGATGGGTCATACACCCTTGTCAGGGCAAGCAGACCTGTGTTCTCGGAATAGGTGGTATTCGCCGGTCCGCCCAGGAATCCTGCGACAAGCGTGGCCAATCCGTCACCCGCAAGCGTGGCGTGGAGTCCCGGATCCTCGAGGAAATTTTTGCCAACCACCGCGCCATTGGTCAAAACATCGCCGATATGTTCGACCATGGTGACTATGGCAACCGGGGCAATTACGGAAATCGCATACCAGCTAAACTTCGGCAGCATGAAACCCGGAATTGCAAACCATGGTGCCTCGACAAGCGGCTTCGTGTCCACCTGTTTGAAGATCAACGCCACAAGATAGGCCAGCCCCACCCCGATCAGCACCGGGATGTGCTTGATGCCGTTCCGTGCCACGGTGGTCACAAGGATGATCACGAGCGACGTAAAACCGGCAAGCCACCAGTTAGTTGACGCCATCTTCACAGCTGTTGGAGCAAGGCTGAGACCAATGACTATGATAACCGGACCGGAGACGACGGGCGGGAAAAGTTTGACGATGAATTCCGGACCAACGGCCGCCACCATGGCCGCTATGATGAGGTAAACGATTCCGGCCGCGACTATCCCGCCTGTTGCATAGGCCAGCCCCTGATTCTTTGCCACAAGCACAATGGGCGCTATAAAAGCGAAAGATGAGCCCAGAAACACGGGGACTTTACGGCCGGTGACAAGATGGAACACCCAGGTGCCCACCCCGGCGGTGAATAGGGCCACAAGTGGGTCAAGTCCTGTCAGAAGCGGCACAAGCACAGTTGCGCCAAACATGGCAAGGAAGTGCTGCAGGCCAAGTGCCCATGCCATTTTGCCGTTGATCTTGGATATTGTGCCTTTTTGCACCATGATAATCTCCCCTTTTAGTTCAAAGGCGGCCTTAAGGCCGCCTGCCTTTCCCCACATAAAAAAATAGGCGGCCGAAATGGCCGCCTCTCAATAAAATAAATGGGGCGTAACCGCCCCGGAAATGTTTTGTCCCGCAGCCGTTTTCGGCTGCCTGATTTTAACCGCATCTGCCAGATGTCCAGTCTCACATTAAGCATAATTTTGTTGGCGCCTATTTTCATGGAACCGTTTTGAGCTGTCAACGAGTGGAAGGCCATTTGTCGTTTTGTTTGTGATGGAAATTTTTATTTCTCTGTGCCCTCTGTGTCTCCGTGCGAAAACGAAATGGAAATCACACAGGGACACGGTGAACACAGAGAGATGGGACATAGAATTCGTGTGAGATGGCGAGGATTGATGAAGCGATGGTAGCGGGGCGAAATGCGAACAGGGACGATCAGTTATGCAAAGAGATTGGAGCAGTTTTACAGCTTATACTCTTTGATAATCTGGATGTTATGTTTGCCGCCACAAAGTAAAAGGCTTATAGCACAATGAGATCGTCATCGAAGATGTATTTCAGGGTATTTTATTTGTGATAAATTGTGCTTTTTTATTTGGATTCCTCTTTGATTGTAGTTTTTAAGGATGCTCCTTCTTTTGTTCCAGCTTCATAAACCCATGTCATAACTCGCGCCGAAATTTCAACTCGATCTATTGCAAAGGGGATTCAAAAAGAGTAACATTCACTTCTGAATCTTGAATTTTATGGGTATTTCACAAATTCATTGAGCCACAAGGAGGTGATGATATGCCCAGAATAGTCAAAAGTAAGAAAAAAACATCCTCCAAAGCCAAAGAGGATAAAATCAAAATGGAGGGAAGGGTCAAAGAGGTTCTGCCCAATGCCATGTTTCGGGTAGAACTGGACAATGGACTTGTGGTCCTTGCCCATGTTTCCGGGAAAATGAGGATGCATTACATAAAGATATTGCCCGGAGACAGGGTGATGGTGGAACTTTCCCCTTACGACCTCACAAGGGGACGCATCGTCTATCGCTACAAATAGTCCAGACTTCTTATTGTTCAGGTTTTCTTATTGCTGCCAGGAAAAATCCTTCCGTCATGTTTTTATGTGGCAATAATCTTTTCGTTTTCACGACGCGGGGATCGTAGGTTTTCCTGCGCCAGCCGGGCAAGCCGGGATCCATCTTGAATCCGAAATCCGGGATGTCCATTATCTCCGCCTCAGGGTGTCTCGACAACAGGAAATCAACTGTTCCTTCGTTCTCCTCCGGCGTAAGGGTGCAGGTTGAGTAAACCATCATTCCTCCGGGCTTAAGTGCATCGTAGGCGGCAAGAATTAGTCCTCTCTGGGTGCGGACGAGGCGTCCCACCTTTTGCCAGCTCCACCATTTCAATATCTCGCGGGAACGGTGAAGCGTCCCGATCGCCGAGCACGGCGCATCCAGAAGCACTTTATCGAAAGTATCGGGCGTGAGACGGGCAAATTTATAGCCGTCGAACTCGGTTATGACCACGTTCAGCACCCCCAGCCTGTCGATATTGTGGGATAAGGCTCGAATGCGTTCAAAATTGATGTCGTTCGCAACGATCACGCCCTTGTTTCGCATCATCTGAGCCATCTGAGTCGTCTTGGAGCCGGGCGCGGCCGCCATGTCGAGCACATATTCGCCGGGCTGAGGATTCAGTATCAGGGGCGGCAGCATGGAAGCGATTTCCTGAACGTAGAAATAGCCTAAAAAATGCTCAAGGGTCTTTCCGGGCGGGAACGGGGCAGATTTTATCCTGAAGGCTTCGGGATAGAAACTCAACGGCTCAAGCTCAAACCCCTGTTCGGTCAGTCGGTTGAGAAGCAATGTGGGATCGATTTTAAGCGTATTCACCCTGAGCACATCCTGAAGCGGTGAGCTCATCCATTCGAGGAAAGCCGGGAGTTCATCGCCAAG
>JAMOPK010000299.1 GCA_027064565.1 Caldifarciminota bacterium
CGGGCCTTACAGTCAGGCGATAGAGGTGGATGGATTTCTGTTCACCGCCGGTCAGATCGGCATTGATCCGAAAACAGGCGAGCTTCAGCCCGGCGTTAAGCTTCAGGCCGAGCAGGCCCTGAAAAACCTCATGGCGATACTCCAAGAGGCCGGTTACTCGGCCGATGACGTCGTTAAAACCACGATTTTCCTCGCAAATATCGAAGATTTCGCGGAAGTCAACGAGGTTTACAGCAAATTTTTCAATGAACCGTATCCAGCAAGGTCAACTGTTGCCGTTGCCGCGCTTCCGAAGGGCGCATTGGTTGAGATCGAACTCATAGCGAGGAGGTCAAAGTGAAGAGATTTGCGGTTTTGATGGCCATGTTTCTGTCTTCCGGCCTGTATGCCGGCAAGGGTTTGATACCCCTCAAAAAGCTTACAACAGCGGTTTCACCGGTTGAACGGGCAATTGTTCTGTTCAACGGTAAACGGGAGATCATCATCCTGAGCAACGATGTCCAGACGACCCAGCCTGCGCCTGTCTGGGAGCTGATGCCGTTTCCGTCCGAGGTGAGCATGGACACCGGAGAACTGGCATGGCTCAGGTTCGCTGACAGCCTGATGCGACAGCTCACCGTCGAGAGATGCCCGGAACGGACGCTTGAAGACCTTGTCATCGACAACAACTTATTGTTAGACAACAAGGTTTATGAACCCCGCGACCTCTACATGTGGAAATCTAAGGTGGGCTACAGCGGCTTCATGAAATGGCTCATGGATACTCTGGAAAAATACTGTGTGGACGAGGTGCCTGAGCGTGTGGAAAAGGCGATTTACTACTATCTGAACCACGGCTACAAATACTGGGGCGTCGATCGGGTTGACATCGACATGGAAATAGGCACGGTGAAGCCCATCATCTACGATTTCAGAACGCGTAAACCGTATTACCCGCTCCGGATGTCGGCCTCGTCGAACGGATTGAAAACGGTCATGCTCTATTTCGTGACCAAGAAAAAATTGAACGTGATGCCATCGGAAGAGTTCCAGGAATTCGGTCCGTTTGAAGTGCAGGCCCGGCATCTGACCCAACTTTACCCCGACATAGTGAATTTCTTTGAAGTCATGCCTGAGGACACCCTGTATTTTATGGGCTTGAGGTTCAATGGATTGAACCTCAACATGCCCACAGGATTGCCGTTTACCAGATAATTGGTCTGGAAAAGGAGATTGGGAGATGGAATACGAAGCCGTAATAGGGCTTGAGATTCACATTCAGCTTGGCACAAAGACAAAATTGTTCTGTAACTGTCCGAACGAATACGGCGCTGAGCCGAACACCAACGTCTGCCCGGTGTGTCTCGGACTGCCCGGCGCCCTGCCCGTGCTGAATCGGGAGGCGGTTCGACTCGGATTGCTCGCCGCATTGGCGCTTGAGGCTGAACTGGCTCGTGAGCCACGGATCTTTTACCGAAAAAACTACTTCTACCCTGACCTGCCAAAGGGTTACCAGATCACGCAATACATCGGATCAATAGCGGAAAATGGAAAACTCAAATTTGAGATCAACGGCCGGGAAAAGGTCGTTCGCATCCAGCGGATGAACATCGAGGAGGAGGCCGCCAAATCCTACCACGCCAAAGACGGCACCGTTCTGCTGGACTTCAACAGGTCGGGCATTCCCCTGCTTGAGACCATCACGGAGCCGGATATGCGGAGCCCTTCGGAGGCAAGGCGGTTCCTCGAACTGCTCAAACGGACCATGAGATACATCGGGGTCTCATCGTGCGACATGGAGAAAG
>JAMOPK010000300.1 GCA_027064565.1 Caldifarciminota bacterium
ATCGTTCCAACGCAAAATCATGGAGCTGGGCATGGTGTAATCCGAGTAAGAAGTTATCGAGGAAGGCGGCATTGGAGTGTTGTAGCCGCCGAAATCGGCCACTTCTATGGCGATCACGATGTCGTTGTGGGGACCTGTCGCATCTGTTTCCTGAATAACCTCTATCAGGACGGCTTTGCCCTGAATCAGGTTTGAAGCGAATGCGAGACCGCCGGCATGACCGCCCGGAAATCCGTAGTTCACCACGATTGCGCTGTCGGTGTATGTCCCGGTTCGGGGGTCGAACTGGTAGATCGTGTTGTAGGTTGTGCCGTTATAGTCCTGAGTCGCGACCCAGAGCCATGGGCCGCCCGGCGAGACATCGTCCCATGCCATCCCGTAGATGTTGTGATTGTTGGGATAGACGTTGAAGACATTGCCGTTCCTGTCGAATTCGTAAATTTGCGAACGGAAGTTGGCGGTCCAGAACCTGTCGTGGGAAGGGTCATAGGCGAGTGCCCTGTTTACCGATAGAGGGCCGGGGATCGTGACACCGGTTGGGCTGCCGTCCGTTATGTCTATCTGATAAATCGTGCCGTCGTCATCTGTGCCGTAGATGTATTGCCCATCCGAGGCGAGGTCACGGAATCCCCAGGATGAAAGGGTTGGCTGATCGTAAGTGGCTTCAAGGACGCCGTTGCGGTCTAACTTATAAAGCTTGTTGGGATTGGCCATCGAATTTCCACCTGAAAGCCAGAAATAACCTCCAACAAACTCGACTCCAAGAATCTCGTTGTCGCCGGTGGCAAGCTGGGCGTTGAATCCATAGAGCGAATCACCAAAATCCTTGATGCGTTTGGGATAAACCCTTACGCTCCTGTCCGCTACGTCATCCGTTGCCCGTGGCTGCAAAAACTTCCCGTTTTTAGACGGGGTAAACGAAATTGCGATGACTATCAACAGGTTTACCATGTCATTCCTCCTTTTTGACCGATGATTTTTTCAATCAAAAGATTATACAAACCCCCTTCAATCTCCCGATCAGAAACGGACAGGGGGCGATGCCGCCCCCTGATCCCCTATACATTGCTGAGATCCACTTCGGGATATTCCCGGAGTTTTGAGATGATGATGTTTTTGATCTCCTCCAGCCGTTCCGGAGTCCTTGCCTCGAAACGGAGGACGAGAACCGGCTGGGTGTTGGATGCCCTGACGAGGCCGAACCCATCCTCGAACTCTATTCTTGCGCCATCGATGTCGATCACGTTGAGGTTCTGTGATTTGAAATACCTGACGAGTTCTGCCACGATCTCGAATTTCCGGTCATCGGGACAGCCGACACGTATCTCAGGCGTGGAGTAGTAATGCGGTATCTCGGCAACGAGTTCTGACAGCTTCCTGCCTTCCTGAGTCAGGATTTCAAACAGCCTTATGCTGGCGTAGATGGCATCATCGTAGCCGTAATACCTGTCGTTGAAGAAGATATGGCCGGACATTTCGCCTGCGAGTGGGGCGTCGGTCTCCCTAAGCTTGGCCTTGAGCAGGGAATGGCCGGTTTTCCACATCAGCGGTTTCCCGCCTAACTTCTCGATGTATTCCACCAGTCCTTTGGAGCATTTGACGTCGAAGATTACCGTGGAGCCGGGGAACTCCCTGAGGACTGCCTTTGCGAAGACGCCCAGCAGTTTGTCGCCGAAGATGATCCTGCCGTTCTCATCGATGGCGCCGATCCTGTCGGAGTCGCCGTCGAACCCCACTCCTAAATCGAATTTTCCGGTGACGACCAGCTTCAT
>JAMOPK010000301.1 GCA_027064565.1 Caldifarciminota bacterium
TGCAGGTAAGACGACCCTTATCCAAAAAACCGCGCACTCACTTGCGTCTAACTTCAAGAAACACAAGATAATTCCCATCTTTGTCCGTGTAAGGAACTGGAGCAAACAACAGGACTTTCGCGATTTTATAAACGCGGAACTTGCCAATCTGCTCGGCAGGAATCTTTCCGATAATCCCGTTAAAGACCTCCTCTCAGAAGTCGCAAAACTCTCAGCCCGGCTATACATTTTCATGGACGGACTTGACGAACTGCCATCCGATTTTTCGATCCGGGAAGCCGGGAAAAAGCTCAAAAGAAGCGACATCTCCCCAAAATTTTCAAAAATCATAGTTACAGCCCGCTCCCGTTCCCAGGGAAACGAGTTTTTCGATGGTAAACACTATGTTATTAAACTCGAACAACTTTCGAGAGGAGAGGTCAATGCTCTTTTCGATAAATGGATGGCGTTACTGAAGAGAAAAACCACTATATCCTTCGATGACGAAAGGATCAGGGAATTTTTGATAGAGGATGAGATAATCAGCCCCATCTCTAATAATCCGTTGCTCATGATCTTAAGCATTATCTGGTTTCTCACGGCAGAACTTGAAGCCGAAAGTTCAATGGGAGAGTTGATGAACACACTGGTAAAGAAGCTGCTGAGGGACTGGGATGAGATCCGAGGGGTAAAATTCCAGCGAAAATATACTATCGATGCGTATCTTGAAATTTTCGAGAAACTTGCCCTTGCCGAGATGGAAAATCTAAGACTCAGGATCGAGGACAATCCCCCATCTCCGGCCGTTATATCGGACGGCCATCTTATCCTCGACAAAGCCCTTGCCGATGAGTTGAAACGGCGCGGCGTGTTTGTGAGGTTCGAGGACGATGGGTTCAGATTTATAAACAACTTCTTCAGAGACTACTTTGTTGCCCGTTATCTAACGAAGGAACCAGTAAACTATGCCCGATATTTCGCCCTGAAGCTGTTTGACAGGAATTGGCACAATGCCTTTCTGACCGCCTTTTACCTCACAGCAGATGTCCCTTACGAGGCTTTCCAGTTTCTATCTGTGCTTATGGACACTTACAATCCATTCGATAATGCACTCATTGTGAGATTGAGAATCGCCGCCGAATGCCTGAGAAAATACTTCAAATATCATGAGAAACAGGATGTTAACTGGCTCATAATCGACAGATTGCGGGAAAAATTCATGGAAAACTATGAAAGATTTAGCAGGTATCTGCCAGAAGCGAGAACCAGAGATTTCAACTTTCTGCAAAGGGTGTTCTATGAACTCAGAAAGGAGGAATGTGGTTTTTACAAGAAGCTCTTAGACCATCTGAGCGAGCGGTCAGAGAAAAAGGAAAGACAACCTGCTCGATCCGGCGAAAAAAGGGAATATCGCTCCTCTAAACCCCTTTTGAGCAGCGGAAAGGCTGAGGCGGAGGCAGGTGGAGAGGTCGAGGTATCCGTGATTAAAAAGGCGATTAAGGAAATTGCAAAGGCGCGTAACGAAGCCGAGAGACGAACTGTCAGGGAGAAATATCCAGATGTTTTCAAAAAGGATGGTATTTCCGTAAAGGCGGAATCACAGGAAGATATAATCAATGTCTTCAAGATTGCCAAGGATGTGCTGGAAAACCTCGACCTGAAGGCAAAGGAACCTTCCAGAAATGCGGCCGTCATCCTCACTCTGCTGGAAAGATTAGTCCAAAATTATCCCGAATCTGTCCCGGACTCTTTTGTGAACTTTCTGGTGGATTGGCTTTACCAGACCAGTTCC
>JAMOPK010000302.1 GCA_027064565.1 Caldifarciminota bacterium
ATCCGCCCTCAGGCTTTTCAAGATGCTGCCGCATTCGGTTGACCTCAATCACAAGCTGAGGAGCGGCGCATTGATGAAGTTCAGGCGTCCGGCGCCCCGATTCGACGTGATGGAGGCCGTCAGACGCATCATCAAACCGCATGCCGCAATTGACATATCCGATGGGCTGTCCATGGACATGTTCAGGCTGGCAGACCTTGCTGACCTCGAGGCTGTGATTTACGAGGATTTGCTTCCGATCCCTGAGGTGGTCAGGGCGGTTGCGGAACTGGTCGGCGTTGAGCCGTGGAAACTCGTCCTTTCGAGCGGCGAGGAGTTCGAGCTGATATTTGCCATCGCACCGGATGACTTCGAAAAGCTCCAGCAGAACGGAGTTTCGCTGCTAAGGATCGGCGAATTCAGGCCCACTTTCCGCCCGACTGTTAAATTTGTCAAAAAGGACGGCCGGGAGATCGACTACATCAAAGGGTTCGAACACTTTTCCAGCCACAGATGACTTTCTGTGAGTTCGTAACTGCGGCCTTTCGTGCCATGTTCGACGCCTTTGGGCCGCAGCACTGGTGGCCCGGTGAGTCCGATTTTGAGATCGCCGTCGGGGCAATCCTCACCCAGAACACCAGCTGGCAGAACGTGGAAAAGGCCATCGAAAACCTCAAAAAACGAGGCGTCCTTTCAGTTGAAGGGATACTCAGTCTCGAAGATGGGGAATTGGCCTCGCTGATCAGGCCAGCCGGCTACTTCAACGTCAAGGCGGGGAGGCTCAAGAATTTTGTGGCATGGCTGAAGGAAATGGGCGGATTCGAGACGCTCAGGAAACTGCCGACCTACCGGTTGAGGGAATACCTGCTGGAAATCAAAGGTATCGGCCCTGAGACCGCCGATTCGATACTCCTTTATGCTCTGAGCAGGCCGATTTTCGTGGTGGACGCCTACACACGCAGAATTTTGGCCAGACACGGCCTCGATGAAGCGATGAAGATGGACTACGACGACCTCAGGCGTCGGGTGGAAAGCTGTTTTGAACCTGATCCCCGAATCTTCAACGAACTGCACGCCCTGCTGGTCAAAACCGGCAAGGAATTCTGTCGGAAACGCGGGCCGCTCTGTGAAAAATGCCCGCTCAACGGCCTGAGAATCGGTTAAACTATGCCATTAACGGCAATCGAGTTAAGACCGATTTATCCGGGGACTGACCTTACCCACCCTTCGCTTTTTTGACCGGCCTATCAAAGGCAAATCCCGGTGTGACGGGCGACTCACCCGATACAAGCACCTGCTTTCAGACCAATGAGTTCAGCAACATGCTCACGATTGAGAGGATGAGTGCGCCGAGAACAGCTGTCCAGAAGGACGAAATGGTGAATCCGGGCACGATCGAAGCGGTGAGATAGAGAACTATCCCGTTGATTATCAACGTGAAAAGTCCAAGAGTGAGCATATTGAGCGGCAGGGTGAGGAATGTCAGGATAGGCTTGACGATTGCGTTCATTATTCCGAGTATCAGGGCCGCAAGGATGACAGTCCAGAAGCCGGATATCTGTATCCCCGGCAGGATGTAAGCCGTTATTGCGAGTGCAGCGGCGTTCAGAAGCAACTTTGTGATGAACTTCATGGCTTGCCCTCCTAAAGAAGTTCAGGGTCAAGGATTTTGACCCGAATTTCCTTGCCTTTTTCAACGCCTTTCAGCGAGTAGACTGCGCCTTTGAGGACGCTGCCGATGATGTTCTGTACAAATGGGTTCAGGGGAACCCGCTTGCCCCCAACGAAGATCTGGACGTTGTCCTTCTGCATCATCACGCAGTCCTTGATGGTTTTCTCGCCCTTGAGGATCAACTCGGCCATCCCGGTGCAGTCGGTGCCGCAGTCTCCACAATCGAAGAACGGCAATGCCGGGAAGACCTTTTCCCTGACGATTTCGTAAAGCCTGTCGGGTTGGGTGAGCGGGTTTACGACAGGGAGTCCGTCCAGCTCATCGAGTTCGTTTGAGATGACACCGGAAAACATGAATGTCAGCCCCGTCCTCAACTCCCGCGCCTCATCCACGTTTTTCGCACAGACTATCTCAGGCACGGGCAGATGGAGGCTACCTTCGACCACGAGCCAGTCGTTGTTGAAATACTTGAGCAGCGTCATCGGTCTGAGCCTGCGCGGAAAGATGATGGCGGTCTCCTCAAGTCCCCATGCTGCAACCGGTTCAGCTCCGGCTTCCTTGTGGGCGTGGCTGTTGGTGCCCGGCGTGTCGATATGCCAGCCTTCGATGTGGATTGACTTGATCGACCCAACTTTGAACCCGTCCTCTTTCAATTTCCTTATCAAGGTCGTTGCAACGGTAGTTTTCCCGCTTTTTTTGTAACCTCTGACGGAAAATATCTTCATTTTTTCCTCCTCTTTCTGATTTCCTCCGAGACGGCGTTAACAAAGCCGGTGAGGGCATAAATGTAAGAAATCGAGAAAATTGCATAGTATTTGAATATCCCGACAAGGAGCAGGGCGATCACGATTATGATGGTTTGTGTGGATTCGGATGTCCTCTGCCCCTTGTAGGTCGGGTATTTTATTCGACTTGTCATGAGGATTGCAAGGATGAGCACAAGGATGATGTAAAACTGTGTCCCCAGCACGATCCCGACGTTTTCCTGAATCAAAATTGTTGAGATGACCACTGCGGCGGCTGATGGCGACGATAGACCGAGATAGTAGTCCTTGGGCGTTTCACAGCTTATGATGTTGAACCTTGCGAGCCTGAACGCCACTGCCATGAGGTAGATAAACGGCACGAACGAGAGCACGAATCCAGTTTCCCTGAAGGCTGCTGTGTAGAGCAGAATCGCCGGCGCAAGACCAAAGGAAACGGTATCGCATATCGAATCGAGCTGGAGGCCGAGCTCGCTTGAGGCACCCAGATGGCGAGCTATCTTCCCGTCCACCATGTCGAAAATCATGGAAAAAAGGATGCACCAACTGGCGCCTGTCAGGTCACCGCTCAACATCAATGTTATGGCCTTGTAGCCGCAGAACAGATTCAATCCGGTGAACAGGCTGGGGATGGCGCCCTTGACCTTCAACTTCCCCTCCTGACCTTCGCGATCACGGTGCAGCCCGCCCTGACCCTATCGCCAGGCGTCACAATGACTTCAACTTTATCAGATGGCAGTTCCACCTCAGCACGCGAGCCGAATTTCACCACGCCGCACCGCTCACCGGTTGCCACTTTCTGACCCGGTTTCAGATGACAGACCACACGTCTTGCAAGGATGCCCGCAATCTGCCGGAACCTGTATTCCCCGATGTCAGACCTGATGGTGACGATGTTCTGCTCATTCTCGGAATGGGTCTCAGGTTTATAGGCAGGCATGAACTTGCCCGGTCGATATTTCACGCTTACCACCTCGCCGCCGTAAGGAACACGGTTGACATGCACGTCCCACAGGGACATGAAAACGGTCACGCGGACGATGCCGTCTTCTTCCTTTATTTCGATGACTTTGCCGTCAGCTGGTGACACGATGATGGATGGGTCGGATGGCGGATTACGTTTGGGATCCCTGAAGAAAAACAGCAGGAAAAGCGTCAGAATGCCGAGCAGAGTGGTCAGTGGCCATATCCTCAGCAGGCCAAACCCTATGGTAAATGCCAGAAACGCAAGTATAAGATTGAGTCCTTCTTTCGCTATAGTCATGCCAAAAGTTTAAATGCGCAGGGGAAGGGGGTCAATGAGGCAATTGTAAAACCACCATGAGATGTTGACCCGCCCATTGATAAAGATTCAACGAGTGACTTGATAAAGTTGTGCCAATAACTGTAAACCTGTGGTTTAGTCAGAAGGAAGGTCACAATATTCAGGCACAATATACAGCGATTTGCGGAAAAAGGTTATTCCGCCCAGGATGGCACCTATGTAAAATGTGAACAACCTAAGCAAAATGACAAATACCCCTATAGCGTATTTGGGACAAATATTTGAATAAAGTGCAGTGGCAACCGTCTCAGCTATGCCAACACCACCGGGGGTCGGCGTGTATAACAAACTGCTATACATGAGAATTAGGGCGGATGCTGCTTTTAGCGGATGTGGGTTAAAGCCCATTCCGTAAAGTGTTAGAGGCGCTATTGAAGCAAGTAGCAGGACCGAAATCATGTAAACGAGGAAAACAAGGATCGTGCCGGAGATGTCCCTGGCATCCAACAAAACCTTGATGCCTTCCTGAAGGTTTCTAAGTTCGGTGAAAAGGAAAGATTTGACTTTCTGCCATCTCGACGGAACGAGTTTCAAAAGGACATCCGGCCGTCGAACGAAAAGGATGTAAAGCGCAACAGCGGTTGAGCCGGTGAGAACGAGATATCCCAACAGAAGTTTGACTATGAAGTTGGAGGAAATGCCGAGGGTCACGAAGATAAACGGCATAAGGGGAATCATGATCAGATAATAGATTACTCCACGTGCCATCATAACGGCCGTGGCCCGCCCGAAATCCATCCCTTCCTCATGCAACAGATAAATCTGCATGGGTATTCCGCTGACCTGGAAAGGGGTAACGGCGGATAAGAAAAGCCCTACAAGCACAACTTCAAAGCCTTTTATCGAGGAAATTCTGTGTCCGAGAAGCCTTGCAATTAGCGAGATACCAACTCCATCGGCAAATCTGTAAAGAAACCAGATGACAACTATCAGCAAAAATAGCTCCGGATTGAATCTCTCAAGGTTCTCAAAGGTGCGTTTGTCAATTGTAAGAACGAGCAGAACTATGGAAACAAGTGTAAAAGATAAGATCGCTATCTGAATCCCCCGCTTAATTCTCTTATCCGGTTTCATGGAGGTGCAATTATTCAGCAGCCTATCAGGACAAGTCAAAAATTTCGGCAAAAAATGGCCCAATACCCGATTCAAAGGCGATTCCTCGCGGCAAAATATTGGCTATACAAAACGGAATGTAAACGGGAATTCTGAATTGACCATCGTCTTTCAGTAAATCGGTATTCCTAAAATCACCCCTTGAAAAATCGCAATTTTTATCTCAAATATTGCCAAACCAATATAAGATTTTTTACACCCTTATAATGTTTTAGACGCCAAGCTGTTAGAACCCTTGACAGGTTGGGGAAAAATTTTTATTTTTAGTCCTGCAAATGGGTTCTTTGAAAAATAAGTGGGGCAAGACAAAAGGAGGTGAGAAAAATGATGGACATCACGAGATGGGATCCCGTTAAAGACATCACGACTCTGAGGGATGAAATTGATAGGCTTTTTGACAGCTTCTTTGGCAGAACGCCTGCTGTTGCCGAGCGTGAGACGGTCTGGTATCCGGCGATCAACCTTGAGGAGACCGAGGACAAGTTCATCGTGAAGGCCGAGCTGCCGGGCATGTCCAAGGAGGATATAAAGGTTCAGGTCACCGAGGATGGACTTATTCTTTCAGGTGAGAGAAAATTCGAGCGCGAAGAGAAAGGCAAAACCTACCACAGAATTGAGATGGCTTACGGTAAATTTCAACGTGCGATAGCGTTCCCAGTTCCGGTGAAACCCAATGAGGCTAAAGCTACCTACAAAGATGGAATTCTGGTGATCGAAGTGCCTAAATCCGAAAAGGCCAGACCGAAAGAGATCGAGATCGAAATCAAGTAAATTTAATGGATGCCTGCGAAAGAAAGGGCCGCCATCTGGCGGCCTTTTTTATTTCAACAATGCCCTGAGATAGGCATCTTTTGGAGGCACATACCTGCCCGCTTCCCTGATGTATCGGCCGATCTGGATCGCCTCTTGAGGGCATCGGTGGACGCAACGCATGCAGAACTCGCAGTCCATTCCCCAAAGAACCCGGCTATCAACGATTCTGATATTGCTTTCCGGACAGAGTCCAACGCAGGCGCCACAGAGGTCGCATCTCTCATCCGCATAAAACTGACCAACCTTCTGCTCAACGAACTTGTGGAACTTCCTCGCGATGAAATCGGTCAGTTTCGCGTAAATCTTCGGTCTGAACGGGACTGGCACCTTCTCCTCAAACGACCTCAGGACTCTCTGCGGCAGTTTCCTGATCTCTCTGACCGCCATCATGTTGGGCAGCAACATAATCTTTTCCAGCAGGCTGTTTCTTTTCGACGTCAGGATGAAAAGTGTATCCGCCATGATGATCTCGGCATGTCCGACGACGATCCCGCCTTTCTCCGATATCGCTCTTGAAAGGGTAAGCGGGGCATTGCCTGAGATAAGGCCTTTGGTCATCAGGGTGAAAACCGGGGCAGAACGCAGCTCCGGCAGCCGCTCCACGGTCTCCATCAGTGTTTGAGGCGGCTGGTAGGCATAGACCGGGCTGGCCACTATAAGTCCATCGTATTCAAACCGGTCAGGGAGTTCAGCGCCCTTCCTCGCGAAGCGGGTCGTGACCCTGTGCCCCATGCGACGAAGCTCACGGGCGAGATAGCTCACAACTAACTGCGTGTTGCCGGCGCCGGAGTAGTAAAGCAGAAAAAGGTTCATTTTTCGCCTTTCTCCTGAAGGACTTTCTGCCTGAGTGCGCGTTTGGCGATCTTTCCGGTAGCCGTGCGGGGCAGTTCTTTGACGAAAACCACCTCACGCGGGAGCTTGAACCGGGCAATTTTGGTTCTCAGATATTCAAGGACTTCCTTTTTCGTCAGGTGGTGCCCCTCGTTGAGCACAATGTAGGCTCTCGGAATCTCTCCGTGCAACCTGTGTGGAACTCCGATAATCGCTGTTTCCTTTATGGCCGGATGCGCGAAAAGGAGTTCCTCAATCTCACGGGGATAGATGTTAAGTCCATCGAAAATGATCATGTCCTTTTTTCTGTCGAGGATGTAAAAATAGCCATCCTCATCGACCTTGCCGATGTCGCCTGTCCGGAAATATTCGCCGAAAAACACAGCCTTTGTGGCCTCAGAGTCCTTGTAATAGCCTTTCATGACGTTAGGGCCTTTGACCACGATCTCGCCGAGGGTTTCGGGCGGCAGGAAATTCCCCTCGTCATCGGCTATCTGCATCTCCACATCCTTTACCGGCAGGCCAATGGAGCCGGGTTTCCTTTTGCCGCCCACCGGGTTAACGGCAGTCACCGGTGAACACTCCGTCGGGCCATCGCCTTCATAGATGAGCACATGGTATTTGTTTTCAAAGGCTTCCATAACGGCAAGCGGCATCGGGGCGCCACCAGAAATGGAAAATCGCCACGATGAGAGGTCCCATTTGTGGGGATCGGGCACATCGGAGAGCACAGCGAACATCGAGGGCACGCCCATGAAAATCGTCCCGCCGGCTATCTCGATCGTCTGAAGCAGGGTATCAGGCATGAACCGTGGGAGCAAAGCTATCGTTGCGCCAAGGGTGAGCGGCGAGAGCATCCCGACGGTTATCCCGAAGGAATGGAAAAGCGGAAACACCAGAACGAATACGTCATCGGGCGTGGCTTTGATGCCGTCGATCACTGATTCCACGTTGGACGTCAGGTTTCTGTGGGTGAGCATGGCTCCTTTGGGCCTCCCTGTCGTCCCGGAAGTGTAGAGAATCGCCGCAACGTCATCCGGCTCACGGTCAACAAGGTAGAGTTCTTTCGACTCAGAGGCAAAAATCTCAGGGAATCTGTCGCTCCTTAAAAGTGCCGGCCTGTTCTGGCTTATCTCAAGCGTGCTTTTGACCAGCTCCTCAAGTTGCGGCTCATAGATCAGGACGGAGATATCGGAATGGTCGAACAAATATGACAATTCGTAGGGCTTGAACAGGAAATTCATGGGAACAACAGTTCCCCCGGCCTTGATGATCGCATGATACGCTATGGGGTTGTTCGGAGTGTTGAAAAGAAGTAGCCCCACGTGTGTCCCCGGTTTAACTCCCATGGAAACGAGCTTATGGGCAAGGGCGTTGGAGGCGTTATCCAACTCCCTGTAAGTGATTCTATCGCCTGCGAAAAATATCGCTGTTTTTTCTGGATTTTTTCTGGCATTTTCAACGAGACCGGCAGCCAGATTCATATTGCCCTCCATTCCTTAAGTCGAGTTAGTTCAATCACCACCAATAATATCGAGGCGGGTGCCGCCTTCTGACAGCGAAGATGGGCACAAGCAGCGCACCCGCTATGAATCCGCCTATGTGTGCAAACCACGCCACCCCGCCTGCCGCACCATGTGCGCCGATGGAACCGAATCCAAAGATCAACTGGATTATTACCCACAGTCCGAGATAAAGGTAGGCCGGCAGAACGACGGTCGTGATCATGAACCATATGGGCACAAGGGCAACGATCCTCGCTCCGGGATAGAGCACAAAATAAGCTCCCAATACGCCGGATATCGCACCGGAAGCACCGATCATGGGCACCGTGGAATTGGGGGAGAGGAGGATGTGGGTAAAGCTCGCTATCAGCCCGGTCAACAGATAAAACACCAGATATCTGAAATGCCCCATCGCATCCTCAACGTTATCTCCGAAAATCCATAGGAACCACATGTTGCCCAAAATGTGTGTAAAACCTCCGTGCAGGAACATGGCAGTAAACAGATTTAAAGGAATTGCGCTTGGAGGAGGGATGTCAACGTGATGGGTGTATTCAAACGGGATGATGCCGTAAATCTGGAAAAATACCGGCAATCTGTAGCTGCCAAGCGAAAGCTCATGCATGAAAGCCAATATATTTAATGCGATTAGCAGATAGTTCACTATTGGGGTGCTGCGGGATGGATTTTCATCTCGAAAAGGGATAAACATTTCAAAGCTCCTTTTGGTTCTTTTCTGGGAATATTTTAAAGCGGTGAACGGCGATTTTCAGCAAAATAAAAAGCGGAGGGTGAGGGACTCGAACCCCCAAGGGCAGAGCCCAGCGGATTTCAAATCCGCCGCCTTACCAATTAGGCTAACCCTCCGTGAAGCGGGAAAAATTATATCTGGCATGCTGATGCGTGTCAATCTAACTAAAGATTTTTTATAGACATTATTAACTTGTCCGTCTTCGGGTGAGAATAAAAACCTCTTCTTTCAAATAAGTATCCTTGTGTTGTTACGTGAGCATTAGCTTTAGAAAAAATGCTAAACGCATTATTTTTGGTATTTAGAAAGTTTATCTTTTCATCTATTGTTCTAAAACCCTCTTTTTCTAAAAATAAATCTACACTTAATAGCAAATGCATATCCATAGTCCTTGTTTTTAGTTGAATTTCATCATTAACTATAAAATTGTTAAGCCAAAAATAAAGCAAACCACAATAATAATATTTTGGAGGATCGTCTTCCATATAGAAAATCTTTTTTTCTTCAATATATTTTTTGATTCTTTTAATAGCATTGCTTTTCATCTTGTCGGGTTCTTTCAATAAAACAGAAATATACACTTTTGCCATATTTTCAATGTCTATTTTTGCATAATATGGCTCAACTTCTGGATATTGACCTCTCAATCGTTCGTAATGTAACTTAACTTTTTTCTGATCGTT
>JAMOPK010000303.1 GCA_027064565.1 Caldifarciminota bacterium
ACAAGGTCGCGCCATAACGGGGCGATGGTGGCGTTTGGCGATGTGGGCGAAGGGATGGTGCCGTAGAAACTTTCGAGTCCGTCCACAAAGCTCAGCCATCCGTTGACACTCACAGCTATCGAATCGTAACGCTGGCCGTAAAACCAGAACGGCTGAGACAGCTGAATCCATGCGTAACCGTCGTTATAATCGGGCGAAAAATGCACAGCCTCCCCGTTCCCGCCGGAATCCGGGTCTATCTCGATCCAGTCGTAGGCCGGGCCGCCCGCATCGTCGGAAGAAAGCCAGACATAACCGTAGTTGTCCGGGCCGCCACCTTTGGCGTTCATGGGAGGGCTGAAGGCCGGACTGACATCCTGTCTGATGATGTTCGAGGCGGAAAGCCCGAACGTAAGGCTCAACAACACAAATAATAACCTGTTCTTCATAATCTCACCCCTCTTTTTCCGTAAATTTTAAGGCGGCTGGGGCCTCGGTGGTAGCGCCGAGAACACCCAACCGCCGGGATTGACAAACTGAGTAACCTCAGAGGTTACTTCACAATAACCACCCTCTGAGAAAGCTCTCCAGTGTCAGTTTTCACATGGAACAGATAGACGCCGCTGTGCGGTGCCTTCCACGAGATGGCATGATAGCCCGCATTAAATGAAGAATTGACCGGGACATCGACGACACGACCGCTCATATCGAAGACGGAGACCTTCACATGGCTCTCAGCCGGAAGGCCGAACACGATTTCGCCGCCTCCGGCAAACGGTTTCACGTTAAGCATCAACTTCTGAGGAATCGAGTTCTCGCCGGCAGCCGATTTGTGCGGCGGCACATAAAACTTTGTGTTGAAGGTATTATTGTTGAGTTCAGGATCATTCGGGCATCTGACTGTAACAGTCAGCCTGTAGATTCCGCTGTGGGCAGGGATGAAGCCGGGGAAGTAGATGTTGGCGGTATCGCCCGGCCTGAGTCCCCTGTATGTCCTTATCTGGGAGTAAACCAGAATGCCGTTAGGATCGAATATCTTGTAAAATACGCGGAAGGAAATAGACGGATCACCTGCAGGGTTACCACCATTCGTGATGGTCACCGACGGGGTCATTATCACGCCGGTGAATACAGGGAGTGTGTCATTGGTGCTGGTATCGACGATGGTGGAATCCCAGAGTTCAGGGTTGGGAGTGTCTGCTATCTCCGCGTCGTTGGGTATATACCCTTCGCAGATGCCCACCGAATCAATGTAGGCCTTATCGTTGGTGTAATTGGCATTAAGCCGGAACCTGAGATAGAAAGTATCCCCTGATTGTATCCCGTAATCTCCAAGCAGATATTCCATCATGAGCCAATCCTGATCCCCTGTAAGCGAGTCCATCACTGTCCATGTTGTGCCATCATGGGAAATTTCCACGTAGAGATGGTCACTACTTTCAAGGCCGGAAGTCGACCACTTGAAGAAGAGTTTAGGCTCGAAAAGTTCGGTTCCCCGATCTATTTTAGCCACAATGTAGGTATTTCCTCTATCCCAATCTGCAGTTCTCCCAAGCTCCACATAACCCTCCTGCTGCACAACACCCCACGCGCCTTCACCGCCTTCAAGCCAGTTGTTCAGGTTGTCCATCTCATCCACGAACGGGGCCTGGAGCATAGCAGCTACTTTGAATTCCACGGTTGCAGTGTCGGTTGAGTGATCCTGATCAGCAGGGAGAGCAGTATAAACAACACCGTGATACACTCCAACCGGGAGAGAAGTGCTGAAGGAAACAGTTTCACTTCCC
>JAMOPK010000304.1 GCA_027064565.1 Caldifarciminota bacterium
GCTCCCCTGGACAGGGCTTCAAGGCCCACTGCGCCCGAACCGGCATAGAGTTCGAGCATCCTGACCCCGACTATCCAGTTCCCCAGCCGGTCGAAAAGCGACCGCTTGAGGAGCGCCCTCGTGGGACGGATCCCCTTAGGCGCCTTGATCTTGTGTCCCTTTCGCGAACCTCCCTGAATCTCAAGTCCCTTCTTCATGGCAGGTTTATAACTATAATGAATCGGGCATGGTTACTGCAAAGACGCTGTTATTCTTCGGGAAATAATAAAAAGTGCCAGTAGCCAAAGGGAAAAACCAATGAGTCAAAATTGGCCTATGATTGTGCTGCGAATCACATTATGTCTTTTCAGACAGGGTTTATTCTGGGAACTATGCTGATCTTGTTGTTAAAAACGGGGCTTTACTAAACAATTGGCGATATGGTGCAACATCGATTTCCCAATGGATATTCAAGCAGTCATTGCCCCATCTTAGAAGCGTGGGTATAATACTGCCCAATTTAGCAGTATCATCTGGCAAACAGGAGGAGCTAAAATGCCGCTCGTAACAATGAAGGAAATCCTTGAGGAGGCCCGTAAGGGCAAATATGGTGTTGGAGCATTCAACATCAATAACATGGAATTTTTGCAGGGGATCGTTGAGGCGGCCGAGGAGGAGAAATCTCCGGCCATAATCGCCGTTTCCGAAGGCGCAATGAAATACGCCGGTGTCGAATACCTTTATGCGATGGTCAAAGTTGCGGCCGATAAGGTCAGCGTCCCCATAGCACTGCACCTTGACCATGGAAAGCACTGGGACAAAATCGTTCTGGCGATCAGAAACGGATTCACCTCGGTGATGATCGATGCCTCCGATAAGCCTTTCGACGAGAACGTGGCCATGACCCGCAAGGTGGTTGATCTTGCACATGCTGTCGGCGTGACAGTAGAGGCTGAGCTCGGCAGACTTGCCGGTGTGGAAGACATCGTCAACGTCGATGAAAAAGAAGCCATTTTGACCAATCCGGACGATGCCAAACGGTTCGTGGAACTCACGGAAGTGGATGCACTTGCTGTGGCGGTCGGCACCTCGCACGGCGCCTACAAGTTCAAGGGCGAGCCAAAACTCGACATCGACAGGATCAGGAAGATATCCGAGCTTGTGGGGATTCCTTTGGTGCTTCACGGCGCGTCCGGCGTCATCCCGGAAATCGTCGAGCTGGCAACGAAATACGGCGCCAAGCTGCCGGGAGCGAAAGGTGTGCCCGACGACCAGATCAAGCTCGCCATTGAGGCCGGAATCTGCAAGATCAACATCGACACCGACCTCAGGCTGGCATTCCTCGCGGCCGTGAGACGTGAGCTTACCGAGAAACCGGAGAACTTTGATCCCAGAAAATACCTCGGCCCGGGCCGGGAAATGGTGAAAGAGGTGGTCAAACGGAAGATGCGACTATTCGGTTCTTCCGGCAAAGCTGCATAACAGGAGGCCAAAATGAAGATCGGAGTGCTTACAGGTGGTGGAGATGCCCCTGGCCTGAACAACGCTATCAGGGGCATAGTTTTCAAGGCCGTCCGTGATGGCCACGAGGTCATTGGCCTCGAAAAGGGCTGGAAAGGCCTCATCGAGCAGCTTGCCCGCCCGCTGAGCATTGAGGATGTCGAGGAGATTTACAAAGAAGGCGGGACCATCCTCAAATCCTCCCGCACCAACCCGATGAAGAGCGAGGAAGTGGCGGCGAAGGCGATGAAAGGCTTTGAAGAGCTTGGACTCGACGCACTTATCGCCATCGGAGGCGAGGACACACTCGGGGCCTGCGCAAAACTCGCCAGCCGCGGACTTAAGGCGGTCGGAATCCCGAAAACCATCGATCACGATGTGCTTGGCACGGAATACACAATTGGATTCGACACAGCCATCCAGATCGTCACGGAGGCGCTGGACAGGCTGCTCACCACGGCAAGGTCACACGAGCGCGTTATCGTCGTTGAGATAATGGGCCGTCACGCCGGCTGGATGACCTTCTACGGCGGACTGGCAGGCGGCGCCCACTACATCATCATCCCTGAGAAAAAGGTTGACATCGATGACATCATCCGGGTGCTGAAAGAACGGTACGAACGTGGCAAAAGGTATGCCCTGATTGCCGTGGCCGAAGGAGCGACTTTCTTTTCCAGCACCGGAGAGGAAGCAGAGATCATTGATGAGTTCGGACACATCAAGTTGGGCGGCGACGTGGCCAAACAGCTGGCGACCGTGCTGAAAAATGCGGGCTTCGAGACACGCCATGTGGTTCTGGGCCATCTCCAGCGCGGCGGCTCACCTGCACCGAGGGACCGCTACATCCCGCTCATGCTTGGCATCAAGGCAGTTGAACTCGTTGAGAAAGGCGAGTTCGGCAAAATGGTGGCGCTCAAGGGCGAGGAGATCATCGTTCAGCCGCTTGAGGTGGTGCTGGGCGGAATCCGGACCGTGCCGGACGAGCTTTACGAGCTGGTGAAGCCGTTATTTGAATGACGCCGGGCAGTTCTTTCCATTGAAAACGGACGGGGGCGAAATGCCCCCGTTTTTTTCATTTCGGAAGTAGGAGTTTCAGCGTGTCGCCAACCGTGATGTTGTGCTGCCTGAAAAACCCTTGATTGACTTCCAGCGCATACATCGCCGGTCTGGCCGAGACATGGGTCTTTTCGCTGAACGGTTCCATGTCCTGAATGTCAACGATGACGTAGTTCCTATCCAGAAATGCGATTGAGAGCGGGATTTTGGTGTTTTTCATCCAGAAACCAAGGGGCTGTTCCCGCTCAAAAACGAAAAGCATCCCCTGATTCTGCGGCAGGGAATCACGAAACATCAGGCCTAACTGGCGCTTATCGGGCGTGGCTGCGATTTCAAGGTAAAGTTTTACGCCCCGAATTTCGGCAGGAATGAGGTCAGGCGGGATGCCCCGGGCAAGTGTATCCCCATGTTCACTGCCGCTGTGGGTGGTTACAGAACGTTTTTTGCAGGATGTGGCCGCAATGATAAGAATTGTTAGGAAGATGAGTCTTTTCATGGCATCAAATGTTAAAGCGGAGGGGGAGGGATTCGAACCCCCGAGGGGATTTTACTCCCCTAAGCGATTTCGAATCGCTCGCCTTCGCCCACTCGGCCACCCCTCCGCCAATCGGGTGTAGAAAATAAAGCGCCTGCCAATTGCAGTCAAGCGGTCGTTGTGAAACTGACATTGCCAATCGATTCAACCTCACTCATCAGAACCTCATCTCAACCGAAGCGGCAAACCTTGTCGTGAAGCGGGTGCCGGTGAGCGTAAGGTTCAATGTCGATTTAGCCTTTATTTTCCTCGATGCGACCAGCCTGTATCGGTAGCCGATTCCCATCGGCATAATTTCGGGCTTCGCCCACCGGGGATACCTGATCTCGATGACATCACCGTAGTAAAGTTCGCCTGTGAGTTCGAGATTCGTGGAACTCACCTTCAAGCGAAGTTCAGGGATTACGGAAAAGAGGTTTATTCTGGCGGCTCCGTCGATCCTTGTAAATTTGAAGGCCATCCGATTATCCCCATGAAATCCCTTTATTCCGAGCCAGATGTCTTTCCGTTCCGGCATGAAGCCGTAGCTGCTAACTTTTGCGCCCACAAACGGCTCAAAACGTTTCCGCCTGTTCACAAATTCGACGAAATGGCTGTAAGTCCTGCCTGAGAATTTATCTCCAGCCTCTGCCGCGCTCGCCGTGACCCTGTAAAAACTGCTTTTAGAGGGCGCCACCGATAGGTTGACGTTGAACCTGTGCTCGTAATCGCCATTTTTGACGTCCCTGAGGTCGATCGTGCCGTAAGCCGAGAGGATGCCGCGCACAAAGCTGAAGTTCAGCTGATTTTTCACCTCGACGT
Source organism: Caldifarciminota bacterium (assembly GCA_027064565.1). Taxonomy (GTDB): domain Bacteria; phylum Hydrothermota; class Hydrothermia; order B15-G9; family B15-G9; genus WGAI01. Next base: position 3,872 of record JAMOPK010000304.1, read on the forward strand.
TTGCCTCACCGGATGGCAGTTTTCGGTATTCCCGAATGTAAGGCCCGCCGGGATCCTGATAGTAATTGCCGGTCAATGGATCGAATGAATAACTGCCATGTCCTTCACCGACAAACTGATAGACAAACATTTTCAGATAGGCTATGCCGTAATTCACGCTGTGGTAGCCTGAAAAGGTGCCCCACTGCCACGATAGGCTGGCGAACCTGCGGACAGTATCGTTTGACGCAAAGATATTGCTATTAAACGTGGCGGAGAAATCTTCAGTTTTGCAATTTGCCCGCAAAGTCAACGAATTGTGTTCCCCGTAGGCGTCGATCCGTTTCTCCAATCTGCCGCCGAAATATCTGCCGTTGAAGTCCAGAACGAACTTAGACGTCATGGTGTCGCCCTCTGTGCTGGAAAAAAGAGCGATGGCTTCGCCGTAACTAACTGTGACTTCGGTGGTTGAACGCATTTTGCCGTTGAACGATTGATTGCGCAGAATTACGTTGAGGCTCAGGGCGGAGCTGAATCCCGCAAAAAGTTCGCTCCCCGACCTTGAGGCCGAGGTATCTGTCACGTGAAAAAGCCTTATGCCCGTGAAAAGCCCTTCGTTGCCGAGTCTGAGCTGTGCTGAGTAGGAGCCGACTGGCTCCGTGCCATCCTCATAGGCCCGCGGCATGAACCCGCTCCTCATTGCGACCGAAACGGAAGTCTCCATGATGCCGGCCTTTTTAAAGAACGATGATCGCAGCCTGTAGAACTTGATTTTCCCGTTTTCGTTCAGGACGTTCCTGTCGTAGAGGCCTCCTGTCAGGCCGATGTTAACGCCCTTCCCGTCGAACTTTAACCTGACCGTCTGTAGTGCGGAGGGTGGCGATACCATCTTGCCGACACGGAAATCCCCATTGCCCTCGCCCACAAAGACAAAAAATCCGCGCCTGTCGTATTCGTAGTCGCCGTTGCCATCCCCCACAAACTCAAAATGGACGATGTAGCTCCCCGAACCGGCGCCCACAAAAACAAAATGGCCGTCTTCAAGGACATAATCGCCTTTCCCTGCCCCTACGTAGCGGTATCCGGAAATCCATGCTGAGGTATCCACAACTGCCCTCAGCGATTCGATGTCCGAATCGGTCAGGGAGGACGCATCATCGCCCGAACGGTTGAATTCTATTTCAAGGTGGGGCGATACGAACTTTGCCCCGATGGTTTTCCTTCGATATGCCGTCTGAACGTAGGAATAGGTCACGACAATGGTGTCGCCGTCATGTATAGGCCTCGACGGTGTGAAAAACAGGATGCCCCGGTCATAATCGATCGTGTAGTCGTGCTGGAGTCCCCTTTTCATTGCCACGGAGTTGACCGTAACGGTTTCGCTCCCGGGCACTATCGAGACTTCCTCCCCATCCTTGCCCCTCAGGAAATAAGGCCCCTGATGACCGTCACGACCGACGAATCCAGCTTTAGCACGCACCGCCCTGCTCACGGCGAATGCGGCCGACATCCGACCCCCACCCAATCGGTAGCCAGCAACCATCCCCTGATACCTGACCGGGTCATTTTCATCCAGCTGGATATCTCCCACCTGAAGCGACAGCCTGCCCGATGATAACCTGACGAACGCTCTGTCGAACTCGCTGAGCCTTTCGGAGAAAACGGAATTTTCCTGAAACGGAGAAGCATCCACAAGCCGACCTTCAACCCGTGCCGAATCGGACAACTGCCCGACAAGGGTAAGATCAAAGGCCTGATTGAATTCGACCGACCTGCCCACAATTATCCCAATCCTCCTGCTGCCTCCGATGTGAAGCCACTCCGGGGCGCCGTCAGGTCCGTTATTCGATGGCTTTCCTCTGACTTCAGGGACGGTGTGGGAAAGCGAATATGCGGAATCCAGCCCAAGCGGCGTGCAGACAACCGTGAACTCCCCGCTGTCAGGCAGATAGATGGAATCATTGACTATGGAAAAGTCCGTTATTTCGCATGAATCCCGATACACGTGGAGATCGGCGATCGGTGAGGCGTTGAAGGGCACCACAGGGCCTTTCAGGCTGAGTGTGCAGGATGTTGCAACCGCAAAGGTTAACAGGGCCGACGTCACTTCAATGCGTAAAGGTGTTTTTCAACCGAGACAGATATTTTTCCGGTAACCGTTGAGAGCTTCAAAGTGCGTTCCGTGCCCGTTCCCAGAACCCCGATAACATCATCGTCATTTTCCACAAGGGAATCGAACCCATCCAGCGATACACTGCGGCGATTCAGCGCCGAGGCGACTACCTTTATGTCGTTTATGTCCATAAGTTTCAGAATGATCGACCCGTTCACGTTGTCCATTTCCCCGTAATCGATGTTGTTCAGAGTTCCGCTGATTCCGCCGTTGACCATGTCGGCTTTGAGGGTATCGAAAATCCTGTCGAAATCTATCCTGCCGTTCACCACATCCACGCTGAGCAATCTGGATTCCCCTTTAACCAACACGTTCCCGTTGACAACGCTGACCAGTATCGAATCGGCCCTGCAGGCCATATCGACGTTGCCGTTCACGATGGAGATGTCCGTTTTGCGGCTCGAAGCCGGTATCGTCAGCTCGATGTCGACCTGTCTTTTGACGTGGAAGCGTTCCGGTGTCTCTTCAACCACCGAAAAGCCTCCGTTGCCGATATCCGCCACGATCTTAAACTCCTTGAGCTTTTTCTGTGCATCGTTCCGATTGCGTCCCCAGACCTTTTTGATGATGGTGCATCTCGATTCGGAGACATCCTGCGAGGTTCTCAACTTCACCGTTCCATTAACCACGTTCACCGATATGGTGGCAACGGAATCGAGCCTGATTTCCGTGGTGTCCACCGCCGAAAATTTGTTCATTCCGGGAACGTCACACCCGCTGAACTGCCAGAACACCGCAGCGAGAGCCAATGCAAACAACGTATTCCTGAGCATCTTATCCCCTCCTCAAATGTGATGGGATAAAAGTTTAAAGCCTGAGGGGAGAAGCCATATTGTTTGCGGGGAACTACATCCCGAAACTGCTCAAATTCCCTATCACGGCAGCGGCTCCACGGCCACACGCCCAAACCCAAATGAGGTAGCTTTCCCTATATGAACCACTTCCATGGCCATGAGCAGGGGGAGTAACGGGGCAATTTTCCCTTCAAAAACGGCTTCGCCCACGAATCCCTTGAACTGCATCCGTCTCTTCTTCCGTGTTGAGTATCTGAACATATCAAAATTCTGGATGTTTTGGGAAACGGTCTTAACAGAGCTGGCAATTTTGAGCGGTTTTTCGGGGTATGTCCACTTTTCATCGGTGTGGAATTCGACCAGCCACTTAATGCGCCTTAAAGCTGACTCGATGATGGCGGAAAAGACGGGTTCATGCAATAACTTGCCATGCCACATGAGTTTTGTCGGGGTGAGAAAATCTATTCTGACGGTTCCGGGTTCCTGTTTTGCGTTTTCCCCCAATTCCATGATGTTCTGTGGATTGGGTTTGCCGATTAGCGCAGACTGACTTCCGAAAAGCGTAGCCAAATGCGCCCCTCAGTGTCGAACCCATGAAACGTGGCAGGCTGATTTCATCGAGTGCAATGAAATCCACATTTAGCTGGATGTAAGGCAACGAGGGCCAAAGGGGGCCGTTTCCGTCCATGCTCTCACACAAAAGGTTTTATCTTATTGAGTTCCAGCACCATCACATAACTGTTGCTTTTCCGATCGTAATTGTAAACACGTATCGGCTCAAAGTGTCCGACGGCCATTCCCAGAAGAAATGCCAGCATTACGGGCATACTGACCACAAGGTGGATTTCCCTGTAATTTCGCGCCTTGATATGGTGTTCAAGGATGTTGAATACCTCGTTGGCAATGTATTTCCAGTCCCTGCCGCCCTCTTCGAGGGCCGGGAGATTCCCGCCAGTCTTTCCTCTAACCTTCAGGATGGTGAAATCGGCAAAATCCGGCCTGTTATGGGCGTCTGGCTCATGACTTGCAAACCACAGCTCGACGAGCAGCCTGTCGTCGCCATCCCTCAGCTCAAATTCCACATCCTGGAGGTCTTCCAGAGATTTTCTTGCTTTGATTTCCCTGACATTTTCCGACAGGTCGCTGACAAGGCGATATCTACCGCCGATGAACTGATAGGCCACGATGGACTTCTTGGTTCCGAACCCGGCACCGATGCCCAGCGCCACAACCGATGGGCCTTTTATGCCTATGTGATAGACCACTCTGCCGGGGAAAATGCGATCGAGCCGATTGAAATCAAGGCCCACATTCTGGATGAATTCGAGCCATTTTTCCGGATCGTTGCTCAACTCACCGCTCTGGTTGAAGTAGAAATAGGAATCCGTCAGCATGAAATGGTTTTTGATGTCCTTGGGGTCGATAAGGCTGGAGTCGAACCGACCGCTGTTGACCATGCTGTTCCAGAGCATCCTGTAGCTCCGTTCAGCCTCCTCGCTGGAAGATGGAATGCCGATGAAATAAGGGACATGCAACTCCTCACGCTCAAGCTTCCACTTTTTGTAGGCCTGTTTGATGAAATAGATGGTGGACACCACGAACAGAACCAGCGTCAGGATCCTGATATAAGCTGCCTGCCTCCATTGGAGGTCGGCGAAGATGTCGGCGAGGATCATGCAGAAGCCGGTAATCCCATAGCCGATGAGAATTTCTGGCGTCAGTGATGCTTTGACGAACTGCCAGAACTTACTCCTCATGGATTTATTTCTTGACATTTCTTGACAGCCAAAATGCGCATGGAAACCGGACTCCACGAGCCGAGCACTATGTGGTTGTCATCGATGTCATCGTGGATGAGGTAGCCGACCGGTGGATTGTGGTCAAACCTTGTCATAAAGTAATGGCGGCCGTTCCAGTAACCCTCGCCGTTCCATAGCACGAGAAGGGAATATTGTTCACCGAGTTCCCAGTCGAGGAGTTCGATGAAATCGTCAGCGGAATGTGCTGCACACCAGTTTTTTACATCGTTCCAGTCCGCAACCGTGTAGTCCGTGCCGAATTCAGCCTGAACATCGGCCACGAGGTCGGAACTATCGGGATAAGCTGACCGGGTTATGCGGAACGGGAACTCCTCGATGGTGACGGTAACGGGGTCAGACCAGTCTGAGATGTTGCCCAGCGTATCCTTTGCCTGAGCGCGAATCTGATAAGTGCCTGCGGCCGTGAATGTATGCGAGAACCCGGCTGCCCCCACATCCGGAGAAAAGAAAAATGACCACTCAGAGACCTCGCCGTCTCCCCAATCGAACCTGACGGCTACCCTGTCATTTTCCGGATCGGAAACCGTAGCACTGTAGTCGTAGGATTGTCCGACATAACCGCTTCTGGGCCCCTGAATTCCCTGAATGGAAGGGGGATCATTCGCAGTTTCTTTGCCGCAGAAGGCAAGAAACATCAACACAGATATTGAGAGCAAGGTTAAAAACCTTTTTCATCCTAACGTCCTCCTGA
>JAMOPK010000305.1 GCA_027064565.1 Caldifarciminota bacterium
GCGTTCGGGATGGGAATTTCGAGCATGTAACCGCGTTTGTCCGTTATTCTGTCATCCCTGTAAAGGACGACCATCCCGTAAGCGTATCGGCCGGCCTGCGCCACAGCCACGAAATCGATTGCCCGTGACACGATGGCCCTGCGATAGGCCTGACGGGTCTGTCGGATCGCAAAAAGCTGGTCCCTCAGGACAGCGGCGCGTTCAAAGTTCAGCTCCTTTGAGGCCTTCAGCATCTCGGATTCCAGTTCTTTCTCAAGCTCGTCCGTCCTGCCCTGCAGGAACGATATGACGCCGCGGACAAGGGCGCGGTATTCCTCGATGGACACCTCGCCGGTGCACGGGCCGACGCATTTGCCGATATAGTATTCGAGGCACGGCCTGATCTTCCTTGTGGATGGGAATTTGTATTTGCAGCTCCGAATGGGGAAAAGCCGACGGATCAGCCGCAGGGTCTTCCTGAGCGATGCGACGTTGGGGTAAGGCCCGAAGTAAAGGTTGCCTGACTCGAACTTTGGCCTTCTGACCACCGCAACCCTCGGAAACGGCTCCTTCATCGTCACCATGATGTAGGGATAGGATTTGTTGTCCTTAAGTCGGATGTTGTATTTTGGCTGGTATTCCTTGATCAGATTGGCCTCAAGGAGCAGGGCGTCCGATTCGGTCGGCGTTGTGATGAACTCGACGGAGGCGGCCTTCCTGACGAACTGCCGGATTCGGGGGTCATCGGGTTCCCTCATGTAGGCCCTCAGCCTGTTCCGCAGGTTTCTCGCCTTGCCGACGTAGAGCGGGTTCCCCCTGTCATCCCGGAAGATGTAAACTCCAGGCGATTCGGGTATCTCCCTGTTTTTCAGGTCTTCCAGCCAGCGCATGACGATTTTCAGACAACGACCGCCTCAAAATCCCTATAAAATGGGCGAAACAGCGTGAAATACATGTTCTGAAGCGACACGTTGCGGTTGAGGCCCTCCTGAACTTTCCTCAATGCTTTGAAAGCGTCCTCGATGGCCTTCCAGCTGATGACCCGCGAGGCATCCTGTATCCGGTCTTTGAGATCGACGTTGGAAATCAAGTCGTCCATGCCTTCTCTGGCTAACAGGATATCCCTCAAGAGCATCCCGAACATCAGGACGAAATCGAATGCAGCGTTGCGCGACGACGTGAAGCTCCCGCTCAACTCCATCAGCAAGTTGATGTCCCTCGATGACATGACCTCGATAATGGGCTTTCGGAGTTCCAGCAGGTTGTTTTCCATCAGCGTCCTTGCCATCCCGACGCTCCCGCCTGAGATATGCCACAAAACTTTCAGCTGCTCCGGTTCGATTTCAAAAAACGGGGCAAAATCATCGAATTTGAGCGGGTTGAACTTGATCTGGCGTGCCCTTGACCTGATGGTCGGCAGGATTAGCTCAGGATTCGAGGACACCATAACGAAGGTGGTGCTGGACGGCGGCTCTTCAAGGGTCTTGAGAAAGCTGTTCTGGGCCTCAAGGCTCAGGTTCTCGCCGTTAAGGATGATGACGAACCGCCGCCTTGCCTCAACCGGCGGCTTTGAAAGCTCATATTGAAGCTCCCGAACCTGCTTTATGGAAATCTCCCGGCCCATGTTGAGGCCTTCGGGCCTGACTTCACCGGGCCTGCGCTCCAGCTTCGCGATCTCCTCCGGTTTGCCCGGCATAAGGAAGATAACATCCGGGTGCACGAACCGCTCGATCTTGTGGCACTGCTGGCATTTGCCGCACGGCCG
>JAMOPK010000306.1 GCA_027064565.1 Caldifarciminota bacterium
ATTTTGACGAATTCCACAGCGCAGGCAGGTGTGTCAGTGGCCGGTTTAAAGACCACCGTGTTGCCGGCGAGCAGTGCCGGAAAGATTTTCCAGGCCGGGATGGCTATCGGGAAGTTCCATGGCGTGATCAACCCGGCGATGCCCACAGGCAATCTGAAAGTCAGGGCAAGTTTGTCAGGCAATTCGCTGGGGGCGTTTTGACTGAAAAGCCTGCGCCCCTCACCGAAGGCGTAAAATCCGGTGTCGATGCCTTCCTGAACGTCGCCGCGTGTCTCCTTGAGGACCTTGCCCATCTCGCGGGTCATCAGGCGGGCAAGCTCTTCCTTGCGTTCAACCAGTATCTCGGTGGCACGACGGAGTATCTCGCCGCGTTTAGGGGCAGGGATCTTTTTCCATTTAGGAAACGCCTTTTTGGCGGCTTCAACGGCATCCGCCACATCTTCTTTCGTGGATTTCGGGAACGTGCCAATGACCTCATCCCAATTTGCCGGGTTGCGGCTCTCAAACCTTCTGCCGCTTTTCGACTCCACCCACTTGCCATCTATGTAGTTCTTGTATTCAACAGCCATAATTGACCTCCTTTCCGGTTGATGGGATTAAAGTTATGCTTTGTTCTGTCTGCCTAAAAGCCGTTTGATCTCACGTTTTAAATCCGTCAAATCCGGGGATTTGACGACGTAAGCATCAGCAAGCCACGAAGTGAAATCGTCCTGATAGGACGAATATGCCGAACAAATTATCACCGGGATGTTACGTTTTTCCTTCACAAGTTGCTGAAGGGTCTTAAGTCCGGACTCGCCCTTCATCTTGATATCGAGGACAACAAGGTCGATATCCGGAGTTTCATCGATTATAGCACGTCCCTGTTCACCGCTCTCGGCCAGAAGGACATCATAGCCCTCTTTCTTGAAAACCGTTTCGTAAAGCAGTCTTATGTTCGGGTCATCATCCACGAACAGAATCTTTGGTTTCTTCTGTTCTTCGCTCATTAACATCGCCTCCTTTCAGTTTAATAACAAAAGTTGTTCCTTTGCCTTCTTCGCTGAAGACTTCAATTTCACCGCCGTGAGACCTGACGATCTCCCGGCAATTGTAAAGCCCCAGTCCTATTCCGTTCTTTTTCGTTGTGAAAAATGCGTCAAAAATGCGTTCCTTGTGTTTTTCCTTGATGCCAACCCCGGTGTCGGAAACGGAAAATATGACGTTGGGTGGATCCCAGACAGTCCTCAAAATGATTTTCCCGCCGTTCGGCATGGCCTCAATGGCGTTTGTGATAAGGTTGTCGAGACAATTCTCGAACTGTGCAAGGTCTATGAAGACCGGCGGGAGATCAGGATCAAGGTCAGTTTCTATCTCGATACCGGCAGGGAGGATCGGCTTTATTTCCTCGACCTTTTTTGTAATCAGGTCATTTAAGTTCCACCAATCCCGTTCGAGCGAAAATTTTTTCCTGAGCGCCTGCAACGTCGAATTTAACATCTTCATCAGCCTATCTGCTTCCTCCTTTATAGCGACAAGCTGACGGTAATAGGGGAAACTCTCATCGGTTGATTCGAGGATGACCTTTGCAAGCCCGCCGATCACGGTCAGGGGATTTTTGAAGTCATGGGTTATCTGATGGACGATCTCGCCGACCGCCGCCATCTTTTCCATCCTCATAACCTCTTTATGGTATTCCCTGAGAGCGGTGTTGAGCCTGTGCACCTCCTCAAGGTTGCGCTGGAGTTCCTCGTAATAAAG
>JAMOPK010000307.1 GCA_027064565.1 Caldifarciminota bacterium
GATGGAGTAACGATGCCAGAGTTCGGTTCCCGCGACTATTCTGGCACAGGCCTCCACGTCACCGGGAAGCAACTGGGATATCTCAAATGCGCCCCCCTGACCGGTCTCAGAGGGGCGTGATTCCCTCAAGCGTCCATCCATTGGAGGGTTTTATCGCGCAGGCTGCGGTTCAAGAGTTCCGCATGTTCGACCGAAACGACATATTGCTCAAGTTTGTCGAGTTCGAGCTCGCCCGACTCGGAAATGATAGCGAGGTTGATTTTGAAAAGCCCCCTGTCCAGATCAACGGTGTAGACGAGGACGGTCTGTTCGATGAGATATTCACGGATATCCTCGTCCTTCAGCGCTTCCTGAAGTCCACCGGCCGCAAAGATTCGCACGTGCACTATTAAGTCGGAGTCAATGTCACTGTGAGCGAGCTTTTTCAACACTTCTATGAAAAGCTTTTTAGTTTCCTCGATAGGCGTTTCGCCGCCGAACATGAGCACGATGGCTTCCGGACGGAATTTCTCCAGTTCCTCCATCATCCTGTCCAGAGTCTCCTGTTCAGCAATGAGATGAATTGCCCTGCCACCGGTTTTGCTCACAAAAGTTGCCTCAGCGGCAGCGCTGATGCTGTTGCAGATTATGTTCTTTGGGGAAATGACAGCCACCTCGACGTAGTCGCGGAGCACATACTCGCCCACATAGCGCCCTGTCAGGGCCCTCAGATACACTTCTTCTCCAAAAGTCGTCTTTGCCATCTCACTCCTCCTTTTTAATGATTATTGGGTCAGTTATTTACTATATTGCCCGTGAATTGATTGTTGAAATAGCTTCTCACAGGCCCGGGGAAATTAGCGGATGGGCGGTGCTCACACCGGGTTTTTACATCCTTTTATTTTGATTGCGCTGGAATTGAACAGCAGTAATTTTGTGTTATAATCTGGAGTTATGAAAAAATGGGCATTGATACTTGGAGCATCCAGTGGATTTGGTGCCGCGACAGCCAGAGAGCTTGTTAAGAGGGGCTTGCACATCATAGGTGTCCACTTTGACAGGAAATCTGCCATGCCCGCAGTTGAAAAGCTTATCAATGAGCTCAGAGCAACGGGGCAGCAGGTGTTTTTCTTCAACGTAAACGCCGCTGATCCCGAAAAACGCAAATACGTTTGTGATGAGATTGAAAGGATTTTCGGTTCATCGGGCGATGGCAACACCATTAAAGTTTTGATGCACTCTCTGGCATTTGGAACGCTGCGGCCTTTCATCTCGGATGATCCCGGCGAAGTGATAACTCCTCAACAAATGGACATGACCCTCGAAGTAATGGCACACACACTTGTCTATTGGACACAGGAAGTCGTCATGCGTGGGCTGATGAAAGAAGGTGGGCGCATTTTCGCGATGACAAGCTCAGGCAGTGAAAGGGTTATTCCTTACTATGGGGCAGTTTCGGCGGCGAAAGCAGCGTTAGAATCTCACGTCAGGCAGCTTGCGCTTGAACTTGCTCCACGCGGCATAACCGTTAACGCCATTCGTGCCGGTGTCACCGATACACCTGCCCTCAGGAAGATACCCGGGCATCAAAAACTTGTGGAGGAAGTCTTAAAAAGGAATCCATCCGGGCGATTAACCCGGCCCGAGGACGTGGCGAAAGCCATCGCCACGCTTATTTCGGATGACCTTTACTGGATGACCGGTAATGTCATAAATGTTGATGGAGGAGAAGACATTACCGGATAAACCCGATGGCCCAACCCAAAAGGAGGATTGCCATGAAAAAGTTGTTGTCAGTGGTCCTGGTGCTCGTGGTGGCAGGCACGGCCACAGCCCAGGTCTCAATGGATATCGTGGGACGCGCTGAATATGGCCCGGCCTACGTGACATATGTCGATGGGAACTATCTGTATGTCGGTGCCGGCGACGCACTTCTTGTTTTTGATGTAACACAGCCTGACACGATGGTATTTGTAAGCAGCACATACTTCAACTCACCGTTGGGCGGTCCTCACAGTTTCAGCAGGATAAACGACGAATACTTCATTGCCGCACTTTATGACTATGGTTATGGGATAGTGAATGTATCTGATCCTGCACATCCTCGCGTGGAAAATATCTATCAGGTTGAGAACGGCAGGGCTCTCTGGGTTTATGTCTCCGGGAACTACGCTTATCTCGCCGATGCTCCTCGTGGTTTACTGATTATAGATGTCTCTGACCCTCAAAACCCTTCAATAGTAGGCAGTTACAATCCTGAAGGCGATGCCCTTGTGGCTGGCGTATTTGTAGTTGATACCCTCGCTTATGTCGCTGCTGTTGACAGCGGTTTTCGGATCGTAAATGTGGCTGACCCCCATAATCCGGTGGAAGTTGGATCGATCGTTCTCTCCGATGAAGTTGTATCGCTTGTTGTGAGGGATACACTCGCCTATCTGGCCAATGCGCACGATGGTCTCACCATTATCAATGTCGCGGATCCCACATCCCCGCAACTTGTCGGAAGCGTTGACACGGATGGATACACGTGGGACGTCACCATGCTTAATGATACAATTGCGGTGCTTGCCGACTGGAGCAAAGGGATCAAGACCGTCAATGTTGCTGATGCCACAGCCCCGACAATTCTCGGAAGCTACGACACTCCCGGCACGACATGGCGTGTTGCCGTGAAAGGGAACTACATCTACGGTGCCGATAAAAGGGGCGGTGTGCCTCTTTGCGAGATGGATTCCACTGGCGCATTGACCCTCATCAGCACATATACAACCGGCAACTGGATATGGGGAGTTGGAATCGGAAACAATGTGATTGCCACCGGAGGAAATACCGTTCCCACATCAATTTATGATGTTTCCGACCCATCCAATCCCACGAAAATTGCCACGTTAATGGAAAACTACCGTTTCGTGTGGGACATAAACATTTCGGACACATTGATGTTCCTCTCTGCCAATGCCGATGGAGTGCCCATTTACAACATCGCTGACCCCGCCAATCCCGTGCTCCTTGCCATCGCTGATCCCACACGCGCTCAATACACTTTGAGGGACGGCAACATCCTCTATGTCGCAATAGGCACCCATGGAGTTTCCACGGTTGACATAAGTGATCCCACCAATCCGGTGACGCTTTACACATTTGACACCGGCAGCAACGCTTTCCGATTGGAGCTCAAGGATACCCTGCTTTTCGTTGCCGACAAAAGCGATGGAATGGTGATCCTGAATGTGGCCAATCCGGACTCCATCACCCTTGTCAGTATTTTGACCATGACGTCCGACGATGACGCCTACGGCATAGCAGTCCATGATACCTTCGCTTACATCGGCAACTGGGATGCCGGACTTTTCGTGGCAAGCATAGCCGACCCCGCCAATCCTTATGTCATAGGCTCGATACCTGCACAATACAGGGTCAGGGACACGAGGTATGCCGGCAGCGATTTAGTGGTCACTGCGGAGGAAGATAGCGGTGTCTGCGTCTATGACGTGAGCGATCCAACAAACATCCAGTTCGTCACCAAGATGCTGTTGGGCGATTGGGCGTGGGAGATTAAGCCTATGGGCAATGGGCTTTACGCCGTCGCTGCCAGAGGTGCCGGCATTTACATCATCAGGATTACTCCTGTGGACGTTGAGGAGGAGAATGCTCCATCGACAAGAGGCGTGCTCCTCACAAGCGCAGTTGCCAGAGGCAGGATAAACGTGAAGTTCTACTATCCCGTTGAGCGTCCTGCTACGGCTCAGCTCTATTCCGTGGATGGAAGGCTTGTCAAATCCATCCCGTTCATGGCAGGCCCCAACACGCCTCAGCTCTCGATCCCCGTTGCCGACATGGCATCAGGGATATACATTCTCAGGATTTCCATCGGAGATCGGGATATCACTCAGAAGATTTCGGTCGTGAGATAAAATTCAGGGGCGGCTAACGCCGCCCCTTTTCCTTTTCGCCGTTCCTCCCTGACGCCCCTATCTTTCAAAAAGCCTCAGGCCGTGCACCTTCTGGAACCACGTCCTTAAGTAGAGCAGGCCCCTCGATGTATCCACATCTTCCACGAAAATGAGGCCGTAATAACCATCCTCGGTTTTGACCCCGTAATATGCGTTTTCCGCCACTTCCTCGTGCGTTATATAACCTGTTTGAGGCAGCAGGAAAGAAGCGGTATCCCGTTCGACCCATTTTATCCCGTTATCACGCCAGTTTGCGCCGGGAATTGTTATCGAATCCATGCCCATCTGGGAATACGCCGGTGAAGCGATGTAAAACGGGGCTGAGGAGTAGTTCGTCCGCAGATTGGTGAAATAGAAATCGACAAAATCGGAATTCACAGGATAAGTCATGGAAAACGTCTGTCCTTCACCGGTTATTCTGTCCCAGCCGTAGCCGGAGTTCCCTCCAAGATTGACTTCACTCAGACTCAGGGTTTGTGTTTCTACTGGCACGGTGGAGACCACATCGGAAGGTCGGCTCGATGAGCTGTCCCGGAACGCGAATATGCGATAGTAGCCGGTATGGAACTCTGGATCATGCACAAAAGTCGTGTCATAAGCGTTCTGCATAGTTGCGATCAGCATCCAGACGGAGTCGCCTATCATCCTGTATTGCACAATGTAACCTTCTGCCGAATCGACACATGACCAAGTTATCCTGACCCAGAGTCCGTCGTTTTCCGAGGTAAGGGTGACATTGGCCGGTGGATCTATGCCGTAGTTGTTCTTCACGTAAACGGCAATGGTGTCGGAATATTCAGTCAAATGTTCCCCATGTGCCTCTGCCCTAATGGTGTGCCAGCCGTCGCTCTCCTGCTCCGTGTCCCATGAGATCTCATAGGGCGGAGCGTCGGCATTCCCGATGATCCTGTCATCAACCGTAAAGGTAACGAACTGGACGTTATCGGTGCCCCTGACATCTGCTTTTATGCGAACTGTGCCGAACACAGTGTCACCGTCTTCCGGAGAAGCGATGTTGACAAGCAACGTGTAGTTCACTGACGGGCCACAATAAATCAACAAGATGGCCGTTATAACCAGCAACATCAACGTCATTCTTTTTTTCATCTCAACTCCTCCTGAAAAATCAATTTTTAGCGAGCTCATTCAGGATTTGATGGAACCGTGAAATGTCGCTCAGGTCGGGCATTGCCGCATCTGCTCCGGCATCTAAAAGTTCATCCACCGAATACGGGCCTGTGGCGACCCCAAGCGCTTTGACTCCCGCCGCGTGTGCGGCGGAAATGTCGAGAGGGGTATCGCCGACGACAAGTAGAATCTCAGGATCAAATGAGGCCAATTCGAGGCCTCGCTGGACAGCCATCCTCACGATTTCTTCTCTGGCCTCGGAATCCGAGCCGAATCCCCCGAACCTGAAGAAACGCCAGAGGTCACTGTGCGACAATTTTATCCTCGCCCCGTCTTTGATGTTTCCGGTAGCGAGTCCTAACAGGATTTCGGGATCAGAATGGAGGTCTTCAAGCAACTCATAAACTCCGGGCAGCACCTGATAGCCGGGGGAGGTCGCCACTTCCTCCTCAAGATAGCGTAGATAATGCTCAAGTATTTCGTTTATCTGCTCTTCCGACGGCTCGATTCCCAATTTCCTTACGAAGATTTCCCGGACGATTGCAGGGTCAGTCTTACCGGCCGGCTTTATGCCCTTCATGGCTCCTTTCAATCCATAGAGCTTTTCAAATGTCCTTGTGAGAGCTCTGTTGCCAGCTCCACCCGATAGGATAAGGGTTCCATCAACATCAAAAAGCAGGATTTTCATGTCACGAATTATATCACATCCGCAGATTCAAAACTATCCCGCGAACCGGCTAATTAAAAAAAAATCTTTAATGAAGCAAATTTGAAAAGGGGCCGGCGTTCGCCGACCCCTTCTAAAAGGATGCGGAAATAGGGCATAGTGGTGTTGGGCTATTTCTTTTTCCTCTTTTTTGAATGCTCCTGAATCAGGCGCATAAAATTGCGTTCCTGCTGCCTCGAGCGCAGATCGTTAACCCCATCCTTGTTTTTGTCCACGAACGTGTCACGCCTTACCGTGACCCTGTGGGGAGCTGGCCTTACGTGTGTCGTATCTCTGGCCAGAAGCATCGTCGGGGATACCATGAAACCCATTAGCAGAACTGCAGTTTTCAGATTCATTTTCCCACCTCCCCGTCTGAATCCTCGCGTGTCCTTTTGCTCGACCTGATGAGCCTTCTCGTGGTGGATCTTTTGATTCTCGACCTGTCTATCCGCTTTCTCGTGTCGCTGTCGCGCTTTTTTATTACTGTTCTCTTTTCGCTTTTGGCCTTTTCATCGTCCTTTTTAGAAGCGATAGTCGATTTTCTGACCGTAGGGGCCGTTCTCCTGATGCGGCTGCGGCTCGCACGGGAATCAGTAGAACTGATGTGTTTTTGGGTCTTTTCCTTACCTGAATACAGCCGGGTTTCTGGAGCAGTTGACTCCTCGACACGCTCGGTTTCCTTTTCCTTCACAGGCGGCTCAGGGAGCGTCCTTATGCGGTCTATCCTGCTCACCCGCTCCGGGGTTTTTGGACGGCTGATCCTGTGATCTGCCCGATCGATTCTGGAATCAGCTGTTGAAGGCTTTTTCTCTCTGGAAAGCCGGGGTTTCTGACGTCCAGTTTCGGTTGCGGGCTGGAGCCGGGCTTTTTCCACCGAGATTTTCGTCTTCAGCTCCGGGTTCAGTTTGATCTCCCGCTCGATTTTTCTCTGCACCACGTCGGACTTAATCCTGACCACCGGAGACTTTTCGATAACCTGAACGACCTTCGTGCGTTCCGAGACGATCTTGACCTTCACATCCTTTGGAGGAGGCGCGGGTTTGGCGTAATTAACCGGCGGTTTGGTGCTCCAGCGGTAGCTTTTCTCCATCTGGTTCGGCGATATTTTGACGCTTGCCGTGCGGTAAGGCTTCTCATACCTGCCCCTCACTGGAGGCCTGTAACGGTAAACCGGGTCGCAGAAGGAATGATAGTCCACAATGTTGATGATAGTTATGTTGTTGACGATTATTATCGGATGCCCCCATGGATCGAGCGGTGCCCATGCGATCCAGTCCGGGCCATACGTCCAGGCCACCCATGCAGGGCCAAAGTCGTAGCCGGGCACCCAGACCCATCCGACGCTGGTAACGAAGGCCCATCTGCCGTAGTGGAAAGGCACCCAGCCCCATGGCTCGTAAGGCACCCAGACCCATCCCCATCTGGCGCTCCACACCCAATGGCCGTTTGTGTAGGGCCGCCAGTAGGGATCGACGTCCGGCACCCATACCAGTCCGTAGCCCGGCACCCGGATCCAGCGCCCGTAAAGGTCGAGGTCGTAGAGACCGATATGGATGTAAAGCCCGAGCCTCACGTCCCCGTAAGCGAGTCTCGGCTCACGGAGCACGTCGCGATCCCGCATGTCGCACCATCTGTCGAAGGAATCCCTGTCGTAGTATCTGTCAATCCAGCGCAGTTCGCCGTCAGAATCGATGTAAGCGATCCTGTGTGTCCTCAGGAGACGAATTTCATCGAGGAGATGGAGCCTGGCCTTCTCCTTTCGGACTATCACGTAAGAATCCCCGTTGTAATCGACTTCGACCCTGACTTTCGCGCCCCGATAGGGTTCAACGTCCCCGTTAGTGAACGCTATGTGCAGGTCGCGGCTCCTTGCCCAATATGGAACGCTCGCCGCCAGAATGCCGTAAACGACGGTTATTATCGATGTCCCTTCATCCTCCATGACGGTGAACTCGGCCTCGCTCACCTCGTCCATCCTGACAACGGAGCCGTCGGCAAGCTGCACCTCCACGCGGCTGCCTCGCTCCGTCCTGATGATGTCGCCTTCCTCGACGATCGTGTTGATGGTGGCATATCCCCATCTTTCGTCATCTATGCCGATGATGAAGACGTCGCCATCCACGTAGCTGATCCTTCCCCACCCGGCGGCCTTTGCACCGCCTGCGGCTAAAAGCAGGAGCACCAATGGTAAAAATTTCTTTATCTTTTTCATGGCGATCACCTCCCGACCTTTTGATAGGAGGTCACAAGATCAGGGCCAGCAGAAAGCTCACGGTTGCCCTGATCCACCTGATACGCCCAGTCGAACTGACAGTAGCCGGGGCCAAGTGCTGTGATCCTGAATTTGGCGTAGTGCATGTCTCTCGTGCGGACGATGTAGGAATGCCCGACTATCAGCTCCACCCATCCCAAACGAGACCAGCCCTCTTCAGGGGCGTAATCGATGTCATCGAGGGATTGGGTATAGCCGAAATCCTGAATCTCGGTGCCGTCGGATGTGTTCATAAAGTGGAGACCGTAAATTGTGTCGTATTCGTAGTATATGTCGCACAGCGGATCGTTGTAAGGGACGATCTGATAGGAAGAGAAATCCCACCCGGCGGATGCGGGATGGGAATGGTAATCCCTCAGGACAACCGCCTCGCCCTCAGGGCGTGGCGTATCGAACACCAGTTCATCGGACAGCTCGCTCTCGTTTCCGTGGATGTCAAAGGCGCTTACTGCATAGTAGTAAGTGTGCCCGTTTTGCACGTCTCTATCGATGAAAAACGTATCGCTCGTGGCACCGATCCTCTCGAAATAGCCCGAAGGTTCATCGTTGCGATAGATGTAATATCCGGAAAGGTCAGGTTCCTGATTCGCAAGCCAGACAAGGATTATCTGACCATCCCCGGTGATTGATCTCACCCCTTTTGGCTTGAAAGGCGGGGTGGTGTCGATCCCTTCGTCACACCCGCCCAGCATCATCAGGAGCATTGTGATTCCGATCAACCCAACTTTCCTCATATCCCTCGACCTCCTTTTTGTTCGTTGAATTTAATGAGCAATCCACATGCCACAAGATGGATGTTATTGGTTAACAGTGTGTTGAGTTTTATTGAACCGAATTTCCGTGCACAATTTCCGGTCATTTCGGCAGGATGTGTGCACAGATTTTGTGCAGAGGTATGCTCGAAAATGAACCTGTTTATCGGACAAGACAACCGCCTCAACCCCCGTTTTGTTCAAATGGATGGCGCTTGTAAACAATTTTTATGGGTGTCCGAACTTATATCCGAACATCAGTTTCCCCGATTTCGAGAGGAATTTGACAGCCGGGGATGGCTCTCGACCCGTTTCCCTTCCATCTGTTCCATCAGGGAACAAACCAAGGATCGGTGGGCCGGGCGTCATTGTGGGTCGGGCGTCTCGCCCGACACACTGATTTTAACCCCCATCCGGCCGCGGCTATTTGCCGTTTACTTTGTG
>JAMOPK010000308.1 GCA_027064565.1 Caldifarciminota bacterium
AGTGAATACCCTTTTCTTCCGGGCTTCGACTTATCAAATATCAAACCTTCTCTCATCGCTCAGCTCCTTGTTTTGCAAAATTTTAAGCTGTCAAAAATTCGTTTTCAACAAGCGGTTTCCCTCAGGCAACATGTTTGAGCTACCATGGGCTGTCGGAGGATATTTATTTGCGGGGATGCGATTTTTTGTATTCCTGAATGAGCTTTGAGGTTGTGAGATGGGTGTAAATCTGCGTTGTGGTGAGTGCGGAATGGCCCAGCAGCTCCTGAATGCTTCTCAGGTCGGCGCCGTGGTTCAGTAGATGCGTGGCGAAAGCGTGCCTCAAAGTGTGGGGATGAACGCCGTAAATGCCTGATAGACGTTCAAACCTGTTCCTTATCACGTTGTAAAGACCACGCCGCGATAGCCTTTTGCCGAACCTGTTAACAAACAGGGCGTCATCGACGGGTTTAAGCGCCGCCCTGACCTTGAGGTAGTCTTCGAGAGCTTCAATCGCCTTCCCGGCAAGCGGAACGAGCCTTTCTTTCTTGCCCTTGCCCCTTATCAGAATCACATCCCGGCCTTTAACGTCACTGACGTCAAGGGAAAGGAGTTCCGAGGCACGGAGGCCGCAGCCGTAAAGCAATTCGATTATGGCTTTATCCCGGTGTTCGAGCGGGGTCTTCGGGTGCCAGCTGTCGAGCATTTCGTTGATGTCCACTTCGGGCACAAGCTCCGGCAGGGGCCTGCCGGTTTTGACAGGCCCGACGTATCTGGCCGGGTTAAGGCTCACATCGCCCCTTTTGAGCAAAAATTGGTAAAAACTGCGGATCGCGGAAAGTTTGCGGCGTATGCTGGTCTTTTTGTGACCGTGGTTGAAAAGCGAGGCGACAAAGGAGGCGACATGTTCGCTCTTGACCTTCAGCGGGTCATCGATCTCGAAATTCATTTCGAGGAAATCGAAAAACTGCGTGAGGTCAACCCTGTAGGCATCAACAGTGTTGGGGGATGAGCCTTTCTGGGCATCCAGATACTGGAGAAACCGATCAAGCAGTTTTTTCCGCATCTTTCCTGTCCAGTCCGAATATTCTGCAAAAAGAGCAGACATCAAGGGTTGTGGGCATTCCGCATATCCTGCATTCCTTCAGTTTCGGTTCCTCCACCTGAACCTTGAGGTAATTTTTCTGGAAGTTCAGGAATTCCCGGTAGAACCTGAGTTTAGTGCCCGGGGACTGGACTTCAAGCTCGTTCAGGACATGCTTGTAGCGCAGAGATTTTGCACCTTTAGAAAACGGGCAGGATTCCTTTGAAAAATCGATCCCCATCACGATTGCATAAACCGCTATCTCCCTCTCCGTGAAGAAAGCGAAAGGCTTGACCTTTTTGACAAATTTCGGATGAGTCGGCGGCAAAACCGGGTTTTGCTTGGCGAGGTAGCTTACATCCCATCTCAGCGTGTTGGACAACAGGGTTGCCACCTCATCGTCGAGGTTGTGGCCCGTTGCGAGTGCTGAAGCCCCGATTTCAAGCGCCCATTTGTTCAGGATGTAGCGCTTTATGGTGCCGCACATGGAGCAGATTCGGTCACGCCTTCTGGCGGCGAGTTCCGGCATCGATTCCCCGTGTCGCTCTTTCAGGTTGTAAATCTCGACCGGGACGTCAAATTTCTCGGAGAATTTCCTGACGAGTTCGAGGGAATAGGCCGAATACACCGGAATGCCGAGGTCGATGAACACCCC
>JAMOPK010000309.1 GCA_027064565.1 Caldifarciminota bacterium
AATAGGCGTGGTTGTCGGCGGGGGGAACATCCTCCGCGGCGCACGCAATGAGCTTCCGATCGATCGTGTTGCAGCGGATTACCTTGGGATGCTTGCAACCGTTATCAACGGCGTTTCGCTCAAGGCCATGCTTGAGGCCAAAGGGCTGCACGCACGTGTTCTCAGCGCGGTGCCGGCCATCGGCACGATGGGCTACTCACCGGAGAAGGCGAGGGATTACTGGGAGAACGGTGAAATCCTTGTGCTGACGGGCGGGACAGGTAGCCCGTATTTCACCACCGACACCACCGCGGCCCTCAGAGCCGCGGAACTGGGCGCCAATGTCCTGCTCAAGGCCACAAAGGTGGATGGCATTTATTCGGACGACCCTGAGAAAAACCCTGACGCCGAATTTCTCGACGATATAACCTACGAAGATGCGCTTGTCAGGGAACTGAAAATCATGGATATGACCGCATTTGCGCTCTGCATGGAGCAGAAAATCCCCATCCTGATTTTCAACGCCCATAAGGAAAACGCCCTTGTTGACATTCTCTCTGGCAAAAAGGTCGGCAGCCTTGTGCACTCAGCCACAGATTGACGCCTGAGCCGCAAGCATTTCTCCGAAAACGTCATGGCAAAGAAGAAGTCCAAATTAGGTCAGGTATTTCTGGTCGATAAGAACATCGTCAATAAGATCGTTCGCGTTTCAGGTGTTCAGGAGGATGATTGGGTCGTTGAAGTCGGGCCGGGGCGCGGTATCCTCACCGGCGCGCTTCTTAAGTTGGGTGCAAATGTCATAGCTTTTGAGATAGATCGGAAGCTTGCCGCTGAACTGAAGGAGGAATTCCGCCTGTTCGTCGGCGATCGGCTGCACATTTTCGAGGCGGATTACCTCAAGACCGATGTCGGTGAGGTGCTGAAATCCCTGAATGTCATATCTCCGCGCTTCATCTCAAACATTCCGTATTACATCACAACCCCGATTTTAGATAAGCTTGTGGCGGAAAGGGAACTTTACCGCTCTATCCATCTCACTTTGCAGAAGGAAGTCGCCGAGAGGATAGTTGCACGAGCCGCCACGACGCAATACGGTTCGCTCACGCTCTATCTCAACTACTACTTCGAGCCCAAAATGGAGTTTACGATAACAAAGACCTGTTTCAGACCGGTCCCGAAGGTGGATTCGGCCTTTATCTCGCTCCTGCCGCGCCGAACGCCGCCGGTCGAGCTTCTGGATGAAAGGGTGTTCTTCCGCGTCATGCGGGGCGCTTTCTCCATGAGACGGAAAAAACTTAAAACGGTCCTGCGCTCCATGTTCGGCAATCTGGACTGGGACGCACTCGAAGCGGCATCAGGCATCGACCTCAATCGGCGGGGCGAAACCCTGACCCTTGAAGAGTTCGCCATCCTTTCCAATTCCATTCAGAAGCTTTTGAAATAGTTATCTCTCTACTCTCAGGGAACTCATATCCCCGCTTCATTGTCACTATCCGCCCCACTTTTCAATGATTGGCCCCTGATGGAGCAGCTAAAAATGAGAAGCGGGAAAGCTCAAAACATCGGTGGAACGGCCGTCCCCTGCCGTGAATGCCCGTTAGAATTGTGGGGCGCCAACCCGGAATTTAGGGCGCTCTCTGTCCCTCGTTAGCGTATAATACGCATAAATCATAAATCGGAGGTCATTTCATGGGAAAATACAATCCAATCGATCTCA
>JAMOPK010000310.1 GCA_027064565.1 Caldifarciminota bacterium
GCCGGTTGCCATCCTGAGCACGTTATCAAGGTCGGCAACGGCATCCTCCCTTGGGGTGTGCATCACATGCTCGTAGATGTAGAGCACACCCTCGCGATGTTGTTCCTCGAATTCTCTGATCTCCACCATGATTTTTGATTTTGAATCAGGGAATACCGGTTTGCAACTGCCATGGGTCGGGTTGCCAGATGGCGCCTCCTTCATCAAAATTTGCGTCCAATGCAGGAGGTCTTTCAAATGAAGATATTTGTCCTTGTCAGGGGCGGAATCGATACCGGGGAAAGCATCTCCCTGTCGAATGGGGAGCTGGATATCGAAAAATTGATGTTCATCACCAATCCGTTCGATGAATTTGCGATCGAGGCCGCCCTGCAGCTCAAAGAAAAGTTCGGCGGCGAAGTCACAGCCATCTCGGTGGGCAACAAACACGCTGAGCAGGCCCTGCGAAACGCAATCGCAATGGGAGTTGACCACGCCATCCTGGTCCAGAGGGATGACTATTTCTGGCTCGGAGCTCAGGCAACCGCAAAACACTTAGCAGACGTGCTGAAGGACAGGGAACCTGACCTCATCTTAGCCGGCACCATATCGACCGACATGCAGCGCGGCGCTGTCCCCGCCTATCTGTCCCGGTTACTGGAGCTTCCGTTCGTCCCGTCCATAGTCGGCCTCGAAATAAGCGACTCGAAAGCGATCGTGACGAGGGAGGAGGACTGGGGGCAAACCCGATACGAGGTCAAACTCCCGGCCGTTCTGGGCTGCGATAAGGGACTGAACCAGCCGAGACTACCGTCTTTCAGAGGGGTCATGAAGGCCAAGCGGGCGAAGATAGAAATCGTAACACCTGAGACGCTCTACGAGTCTGAAACGCACGTCACGGGGCTGGAAATGGCCACACGGAGCAGGAAAAAGCTGGTGTTCGACGATTTCGACGAGTTTTACAACGCATTGAAAGAGGGAGGCGTGCTATGAAAGCGATCGTTTTCATCGAGGTCTGGAAGGGGAAAACGAGGGCAGCTTCATTTGACGCCGTCGGCGCGGCGATGAAGGTTGCCGATGAG
Organism: Caldifarciminota bacterium; assembly: GCA_027064565.1. GTDB lineage: Bacteria > Hydrothermota > Hydrothermia > B15-G9 > B15-G9 > WGAI01. The sequence continues at coordinate 1,062 of JAMOPK010000310.1, forward strand.
GTCACAGTGGCGGCTTTCGAGGAACCAGAGGATTTCAATCCCGGCTCAGAGCTTTTGATTTTGAAATCGGACCATTTCCCGCCGAATTTTGACGGGATCGGTGAACTGGTGCGTTCGATTTCAGCCGATCTCGTGTTCCTTCCGGGCAGTAAATGGGGCAACTGGCTGGGCGCAGGCATTGCCGCGTCTCTGGATGCTCCGCTCATGACGGATGTGGTCGATACGGACGGCAAAGCCTTCAAACGGGAGATCCTGAGCAACAAGGTCAGGGCGCTCTTTGAGGCCCGGCGGACCCCCGTCGTCGTGACGGTGCGGCCCAGAAGCTTTGAGTTTCAACCGGAATCCGGCAGTCCGAACGTCAGGTCAGCGGAGATGGCCGGCCATCCTGAGATTAAACCCATTGAGACTTCTCCAAAGGATGAGAGCGAGATCGACATCACCGAGGCGGACGTCATCGTTGCAGGTGGGCGCGGAGTTGGAGGCCCTGAGGGTTTCGAGCTTCTTCAGCGTCTGGCGGACGCTTTGAGGGAAGCCGGTTTCGGCAAGGTGGCCATCGGAGCGAGCCGCGCAGCTGTGGACGAGGGCTGGATCGACCATTCGCATCAGGTGGGTCAGACCGGCAAGGT